>USQE01000008.1 GCA_900556675.1 uncultured Collinsella sp. | reverse complement strand
GGGCAGCCGCCGACAAAATCGGCGAGAGCGGCCACGGCCTCGACGGCCGATGGGGCATCTGCCACATCGGCGTTTGTAATGCTCGTGAGCTCGGTAATCTCGGCGGGAATCAGCTGCTTGGGATGCACGAAGGTATCGAAGCGGTCGACGATCTCGCGGCCCGAAAGGCGGGCCGCCGATATCTCAATAAGCTCGTTGTCCTGCACCGAAAGACCCGTGGTCTCGGTATCGAGGACGATAACATCTTCCTCGATGAGACCAAACGATTGGGTTTTGGCGCGCTCGGCAAGCGTGGCATAGGAGTCGATGACAAACTGCGGCGTTCCTGATGAAACCGCGTCCTCGATTAGCATGCAACGCCCGCTCGACGAAGCCCCATACGAATCAGACTGTCACAGACCTGCGGGAACGTCATGTCGTCGGTGTGGCGGATCTCATCCGGATACAGCGACGTGTCGGTCATGCCGGGAATGGTATTGGTCTCGAGGATAACGGGGCCGTCCTCGCTCACGATAAAGTCGCTGCGCGAGATACCCAGGCAACCGAGGGCCTTATGGGCAGCGCAGGCGAGCTCCTGGGCACGAGCGTAGTTCTCGGGTGAAATCTGCGCCGGAATGCGATGGATGTCCGTAGGGTCGACATACTTCACGTCCAGATCATAGAACTCGCAGTCCTCGGGCTTACGAATCTCGACAATCGGCAGAGCGCGCACGTCATCTTCGCCGTATACGCCGACGGTGATCTCGGTACCCTCGATGCACTTCTCGACCAGCACTTTGTCGCCGTACTCAAACGCCTTGTCGATTGCCGCGGGCAGCTCGGAGGGTTCATGGACCAGGGAAATGCCATAGCTGGAACCGTTTACGGCCGGCTTCACAAAGCAGCGCTCGCCACAAACCTCGACGATATGATCGATGTCGACTTCATCGCCCGCCTCGAGCGCAAGGCCGGGGGCAATGGGAATGCCCGCCCTGGCGTACAGGAGCTTAGAGACCTCCTTGTCGGCACCGCAAGCGCTGGCAAGCACGCCCGAAGCCGTGTAGGGGATACCCAGGGTCTCCATGGCACCCTGCATGGCACCATCCTCGCCGCCGGCACCGTGCATGGCGATAAACGCCACGTCGAAACCACCGGTCGCCATGGTTACCATAAAATCATCGGCAGCCGTGTCGAGCAGCTCCACCGAAGTGTAGCCGGCCTCCTTCAGGGCCACCACGACGTTCTTTCCCGAATTGAGCGAGATCTCGCGCTCCGCGGAATGACCGCCCGCCAAGACCGCTACGTGCATGTTCTCTAGGCTTTTACCCGGCATGGGCAGACTCCTCCTCTATAATTTCTGCAGCTGATACCATATTGTAGCGATACCCTCTACGTTTCCCCAAAATCGAAAGGCTTCCATGAATCCCAGGACTAAATCTCAGGACATTCGCGACTTGAGCCAAAACGATATTCGCGAGCTCGTGGCAGAACTCGGCCAGCCCGCTTTCCGCGCCAAGCAACTCATCGAATGGGTCTTTGAGAAGAACGTTTGTTCGTTTGATGATATGACTAACCTTCCCAAGGCCTTCCGAGAGCAGCTTAAAGAGGCATTTGCCTTCGACACGCCGACGGAGCTTACCAAACAGGTTTCCAAGGACGGCTCGCGCAAGTATCTGCTCGAGTACCACGACGGCATTTCCGTCGAGACCGTTGGCATGCCTCGCCGCAATAAACTCTCCGTCTGTGTTTCTACTCAGGCTGGCTGTGGCATGGGCTGCGCCTTTTGCGCTACTGGTCTCAACGGCCTCAAGCGCTCTCTGAGCGCTCAAGAGATCGTCGACCAGGTGCTTCATGTATCCAACGACTTTGGCGAGCGTGCCACGAGCGTTGTCTTCATGGGCCAAGGCGAGCCGTTTGCCAACTACGACGAGGTTCTCAAGGCACTGCGAATCCTTAACGATCCCGACGGTATCGGTATTGGAGCCCGTCACCTTACTGTCTCTACCAGCGGTGTTATTCCTGGCATTCGCAAGTTTGCCGACATTCCCGAGCAGTTTACGCTCGCTGTGTCGTTGCACTCCGCCATCCAGTCCACGCGCAACAAGATTATGCCTGGCGTCAAGAAGTACACGCTTCTGCGCCTTCATGAGGCGCTGCAGCTCTACACTGAGAAGACTGGACGCCGCCCGACCTATGAGTACGCCATGATCGAAGGCGTCAACGATACGAATCCCGAAATGCAGGCGCTCTGCGACTTCTGCGAGGGAACCCTGTGCCACGTTAACCTAATTCAGCTTAACGACATCGAGGGCAGCCCGCTCAAGCCGTCTCCGATTCATAAGGTTGAGGATCTTCAGCGCCGCCTTGAGTCCCGTGGCATCGAGACCACGATCCGCAATTCTCGCGGCAATGATATTGATGCCGCCTGCGGTCAGCTGAAGCAACGCTTCAAGGTCCAGAAGAACGCATAGGGGAGTCTGCACCCCATAACGTTTCATGTGAAACATCCGACAGCCCAGGTTGCAAATAATGCAACCTGGGCTGTTTCATTTGTTTTCATCCTAGAGGACTTGATTAACGTAAACTTAGTTTTATGGCCAAAATAAGGGGTCCTAGTCTCATGAATCAGACAAGGACCCTTTTAAAACAGGCAAATAATTGTTAGGTACCTAATAACCAACATTTTCCCACTGATGGTTAACCCAGTCTTGGTTAATCTTGGGATTCTTAGTCACCTGGGCAGTACGCATAGCGACATCTTCGGTCATAACGTCCATTTTCTTCTTAGATGTATCGACGATATCCTGAGCTCCGCGCAACAGTCGACCTCGAAGTTCATCATCTGTCGCAAGCTTATAGCCAGCAAAGGCACCAGCGACGACGGTGGTTGCCAACGCAACGACCGCGAGAACCTTATTCTTCATCCTGATCCTCCTGCCCAAATTGAATCATTTCACCAAGGATACGGGAGAGCTCCTCCTCGTCTTTGAACTCGATTTCGATTTTGTTCTTACCACGCGAGCTCTTCACGCGTACATTCGTGTTGAAAACTTGACGAAGTACTCGAGCGGCCTTTTTGAATGACTGAGGCGTTGCTGGCCTCGGGGTCCTTGGTGTCTCTCCGGCAGAAAACAACGGAGCAAGATTTTCTGTCGCTCTAACGGAAAGACCTTCTGCGACTACTTTCTCAGCAAGTCGAATCCTGGCATCTTCATAAGGAACTGCAAGAATCGCCCTTGCATGACCTGCAGTAAGCTTGCCCTCGAAAATCATCTGCTGTACGACTTCCGGAAGATCTAGCAAACGAAGTGAATTTGTAATTGCGGAACGAGACTTACTGACAGCCTTTGATAACGCCTCTTGTGTCATGCCGCTGGCATCAATGAGCTGACGATAACCCTTCGCCTCTTCGACGGGATTCAAATCAGAACGCTGAAGATTCTCGATAAGTGCAAGAGCGAGCATTTCCTCATCATTAACTTCTTTAATGATGACAGGCAGTTCCTCAAGACCAGCAAGCTTTGACGCCTGGTAACGACGCTCACCCGCAATAATCTCATAGCCATTTCCATGCTTGCGAACCAACAACGGCTGCAAAACGCCATGTTCTTGGATTGACTCGCTCAACTCGCGAAGTTCAGTTTCGTTAAAGTGAATTCGTGGCTGATTAGGGTTGGGAACGATATCCTCAATAGGAAGTTTTGTTTCAGATGCGGCATTTGAAGTCGATGCAGCCGAACCACCGGTCTCATACTCGGCCTCTGAGACCAAAGCATTGAGTCCACGTCCCAATCCACCACGTTTCTTTGCACTAGGCACGCTTGATCACCTCTTTTGCAAGGTTCATATACGCTTTTGCACCCTTATTTTGAGGTGCATAGGTAATTACCGGCTCTCCAAAAGACGGAGCTTCGGAGATTTTAACCGTTCGAGGGATCAAAGTCTTAAACGCCTTATCGCCAAAGTACGATTGAACCTCCTCAACAACCTGATTCGACAGAGAAGTTCGCGAGTCATACATGGTCATAAGCACACCATAGGTGTCTAAGCCCTTATTCAGACGTGATTTGACCATCTTCATTGACTCAAGCAGCTTCGTAACGCCCTCGAGTGCGTAATACTCGCACTGGATCGGAATCAAAACGCTATCTGCTGCGGTCAAAGCATTGATGGTAAGCAGGCCGAGCGAAGGAGGACAGTCGATGAATATAAAATCGAACTCATCCTGAATCGGCTCAAGCAAATCTTTGAGGCGAGTTTCACGAGCAATTGCGCTTACGAGCTCAATTTCGGCACCTGCAAGCTGAATTGTCGCCGGAATAACGAATACCTTTTTACAATTTGTATCAAGAACAAGCGATTCTGCCGGCACGTCATTCAGCAATGCATCATAGATGCACTGATCAAGGTCTTCTTTTTCAATTCCAAATCCGCTAGTGCTGTTTCCCTGCGGATCAAAATCGACAATCAGTGTCTTGCGTCCCTGTTCACCCAGTGCTGCAGCAAGGTTTACAGCCGTCGTCGACTTACCGACGCCGCCTTTTTGATTGATGATTGCAATTATACGCGTGTCTTTTGCGCTCTTCGAACGCTTAACGTCGCGAAATCCCACGGTCCCTCCTGATGTGTATTAAAGCTGTCAAACGGAGGATGTTTCACGTGAAACATTCCGATTCAATATCAACCGCCATGTTTCACGTGAAACACTGCAAGTTGTTAGTATCCATTATGTTTCACGTGAAACATCTAGGCAAGCGGATTCTTCTTTGCCATTCCATTTGCACGAGGCAATGAAACGGATGCTGGATGACTCTTCTTAAGAACAATGAACTCCCTGTGACCCAAGCCCTCAGGCAAATCGATAGCGTCATTCAAAAGCAAAGTGAAGCCGCAGATCTTAGCCGCTGACATGCCGGAAGCAAGCTCCTCATCCGTTGGATTGCCCTTCGTGATAACAAATAGACCACCATCCTTGAGGAATGGAGCCGCATACTCAACAAGAATCGGTAGAGGGGCAAGTGCGCGGGCGGTTACGACAGAAAACTGCTTCTTATGGCCCCGGGCATATTCTTCAAGGCGATCATGGACTGCATGACCATGTTTCAATCCAAGAGCATGAACAAAAGAATTGACAGCATCAACCTTCTTGCCAACAGAGTCAATATAAGTAGCTTTACGATGCGTGGTTATCGTTAATGGAATACCAGGGAAGCCCGCACCAGTTCCCATATCGAGCAAAGCTCCCTCAGGAGCCTTATTGATATAAGGGAGCAAGACAAGTGAGTCGAGGATATGAAGTACCGCAGCGTCTTCTACGTTAAGAATACGGGTGAGGTTGGTTGTCTTATTTGTTTCAAGAACCAAATCCAAATGCTGAATACATTTCCTTAGATAAGCATCAGTTATATTCAGGGAATACTCTTTGCAATAGGAAGTTAGACGACTCAGCATCTCGTCAGCCTGCTGATCTGTAAGTACAAACAACAGAAGCTCCTTTCTGACAAAAATCAGTGTATCGAGAACTTTTGACAAAAAAAGGGGACGTGGAAACCACGCCCCCTTAGCATAAGCTCGAGTAGATTATCGAGCAACAATCACCACATGGCGATCAGGGTCAGAACCCTCAGAATGGGTATCGACGGCATCATTGCCACGAAGTGCAATATGAACCAGTCGGCGCTCATAGGCATTCATGGGCGGAAGCGAAACACTCTTATGAGTACGAATGGCACGCTCGGCGGCAGACTGAGCCATAGAGGCAACCTTGTCCTGACGACGGCTCTTGTAGCCCTCAACGTCAACCACAACCGGATACCTAAAGCCAAGCTTGCGGCTCACCAGCAAAGAGAACATAACCTGAAGGGCATCAAGCGTACGACCATGACGGCCAATGAGAACAGCAAGATCGGGAGCCGTAACATCCAAAATCAGCTCACCCTCGTCGCCCTCGTACTCATCAATAGGAGAGCTGGCAGCATCGAAGTGCGAAAGGATGGAACGCAGAATGGAAATCGCAACATCGGCAATGGTGTCGAGCTCCTCATCGGTCAGCTCTTCACCGGCCTTGTAGCGCTGTGCAATCTCGGGATAATCGCCCGCAATCTGCGGGGCAACCTCCTCAAGAATATCCTCGATGATCTCTTCAGACATAACGTGCTCCAAAAGTTAGGTACCTAAATAAGATTGATATCCCGACTACTTCTTCTTGTGCGGACGCGGCTTCTTCTCGCGACGGGTAACCTCGACCTGCAGCGGAGCGTTCTTGAGGCGCTCCTCCTCATCGGCCTTGGCCTTGTCGATAACCTTCTGCGTCACAAAGATCTGCTGGATAACCTGCCAGGCAGAAGACACATCGTAGTAAAGCAGAACGCCGACGGGCAGGCTCCAGCCCATCCAAAGCATCATGACGGTCATGACGACGGCCATCATGCGCATGCTCTGGGCCTGCTGACCAGTCTGATTGCGAGACATATACAGCTGCGGAATCAGGGTCAAGACAGCGAACAGAATCAGGCAGACCAGCGCAGGCAGCGCAACCATAAAGCCATCGGCAAAGGAAGCGCTCGGCGTGGTGGTAAGGTCAGGCAGGATGTTGAAGAACGAGAACGTGCCGTCGCTAAAGTAGCTCGGCAGGTTACGCAGCAGCGTAAATAGGGCGAACAGGACAGGCATCTGGATCAACAGCGGCAGACAACCAGCCATGGGGTTGAACTTGTTCTCGCTGTAGAACTTCTGCATCTCCTCGGCCTGGCGCTGGGGATCGTCGGCATAGCGCTCCTGGATCTCGAGCATCTTAGGCTGCAGCACCTGCATGCGAGCCGTCGACTTGGTCGACTTGAGCATAAGCGGCGTCAGCAGCAGACGGATGATGACCACCAGAATGATGATGGACAGGCCCCAGTCGACCGCAAAGGTCTGGATGAGCTTGAGCAGCTCAAAAAGGATGTTAACGATCCAATCCCACATGTAAGTTTTCCTCCGATAGCGAGTGCCCGCTAAGGCACAGGGTCATAACCGCCGACGTGCAGGGGATTGCAGCGAGCGATGCGCCTCACGGCAAGCCAGCAGCCTCTCAAAACACCGTACTTCTCAATCGCCTGGATAGCGTATTGTGAGCACGTTGGGTAATAAATGCAGGCGTCAGGCAATAAGGGCGAAATAACCTGTTGATATATGCGAATAGGAGCGATGGCAACACGTCGCAAAACGTGATTGCTCATCGCTCCTCCCCGGCAACGCCGGCGCGTTTCATAAGCGAACGCAATGCCTTGTCCATCTCCTGAGGCGAGGAGATCCTCGTCTTGGGAGTCGCGAACAAGATGATGTCATAACCCGCAACGGGAAATCCGCAGCTGCGGGCGGCCTCGCGCATCACACGCTTAGAACGGTTGCGCACGACTGCACAACCGAGCCGTTTAGCACCAACGAAGGCGACCCTTCCGGAGTCGCCTTCGCCAACCGATTCACATATGGTCATTCGAATCAGAGGGTGATTGAAACGACGCCCCTGACTGAACACATGCTCGAAATCTTGCCGAGACTTAATAGTCTTCATGCGAGATGTGTGTATCGCTGCTAGACAGTGAGACGCTTGCGGCCCTTGGCGCGGCGACGGGCGAGCACGGCACGACCACCCTTGGTGGCCATACGGGCACGGAAGCCATGGGTCTTGGCACGCTTACGCTTATTAGGCTGATACGTACGCTTCATCTTAAGTTCCTCCTGCTGCATTTCGAGTGTCCGCGGGAGCGCGGACGCAGATATAGACACGTGAGCTTGAAGATTGTAGGGAAATCAATGTTCAAATGTCAAGAAATCAAAGGTAAAAGGTTGCGTAGTTCACACGGTTCCGCCATAAGCTCAACCGAAATTTGCGACACATGGCAACTTTTCATGATATTTCATCGAGTTTTCAACAGGTCATGTTGGCAATGTTGAGAACTTTTCGCCCGTTTTCCAAAGTTTTCAACAGGTTTTGAAAAGTTGTCGAAAGATGAGAAACAATGCACGGTGAGCTACTATTTGTTCGAAACCTTTTGAAAGATTGCGAGCGGCATGTCTGACGACTTTTACACCATGGTCGATTCCGGAGACCCGGCACCCGACAACGAGCACATCACCGGCGTGCGCGAAAAGCGTGGCGAGGAAGAGCAGGCCGCTGCGAAAACGCAGGCTGCCATGTATGCCGCACGCATCGCGGTCTATGACGACATGCTGTCGACGCCGCGCGTCATCGTCATCGAACCTAAGGACGTGCGCACCTATCTGGAAGAGACAACCAACACCGTCTACCAGTGCATGAAAGAACAGGGCGGGCACATCTCGCTCATGGTTATCCGCGAGATTGTCGAAAACTTTATCCACGCCCACTTTGCAGAGCCCATCATCTCGATCCTAGACGGCGGCGACACCATCCGATTCGCAGACCAGGGACCGGGGATCGACGACAAGGAGCGCGCGTTCGACTTTGGCGTTACCAGCGCAAACAGCAACATGAAACGATACATCCGCGGAACCGGAGCCGGGTTTCCCATGGTGCAGGAGTACCTGGAAAACGCCGGCGGCGCTGTATCCATCGAGGACAACATGGGCAACGGCACCGTGGTCACGGTAAGTCTGGACCCCAAGCGCGTGCAGGAAATCGAACGTGCTGGCGGGCGCGGGGCAGCCGTGCGACCCGAAACAGAGCAGCAGGTATATCCCATGCCGGGCGCCTTCACGCAGCAACCCGCAGCGATGCAACGGGTGCAACAGCAAATGCCTCCCATGCAGCAGCCTGGCCTGGCCCCCATGCAAGAGCCCCAGGCACCCTCGGGCGCGATTACCCAGAACATACCCGATGCAAAGCCAGCGATGGGCCAGGACGTGGGAACCTTGCAGCAGATGGCGGGCGCATCAGCCGCACAGCAGATGTCCTATCAACCGAACCCGCAAGGGTATCCGGCTCAATACGCGCCGCAAACGGGGTATGCGCAGGCATACCCCCAGCAATACCCGCTGAGATACCAGCAGCCGTACCAACAGATGCCCCAGGCGCAGTACAACCCATGGGCCCAGCAGATGCCTTTGCAGCCTTACCAACAGTGGCCGCAAAGTTTTCAACAGCAGCCGATGCCCATACAGAGTTCTCAACAACCAGCAGCTCAAATGATGTATCCTAATGCGGCGAATCAATATGCACAGCCGCAGCAAAACGTATTTGTGAGCGAGCGCGGCGAAGCGGCGCTGGGCTATCTGGCTCAAAACCAGGAGTGTGGCGCAACCGACCTGGCACGAGCGTTTGGAAACTCAGCGCCCACGTGGTCGCGAACGCTCAACGACTTGGCACAGGCCGGCTTGATAATCAAACATGGCCAGAAATATCATCTGACCGAGATAGGTAGCGCTCGCGTGCGAGCCCAAAGTTAAGGAACGGGAGAAACAGTGGACGAGGAAGCAAGCATCATCCTGGGGGATGCCATCGCCTTTTGTCAGCGCGACGGCCAAGATGCACGCCTCATCAATATGCTGGGACAATCGCGCGCCGTGAGTTTAACCGAGGACACTCTGACGATTGAGGCCCCTTCACGCTTTGCCATCGCTCAGCTCAAAAAGCATCAGCCGACCATCGAGGCGTACCTAGAAGAGATCGCCTTTGCACCGATTGCGCTCAATATCGTGGCACCGCAAGGCGCCTCGGCAAATACGGCCCCGGTCACTCACCCGGTAGCGACCGACGCTGCAGCGGCAACGCCGGTGCCCGAGCCTCGACGCGACGATGTTTCCCGTGAAACCATGGCACCGCAGCCGACCGCTTCGGTCGCACCGGCGGTAGAGCCGGCCCCCTCGCCCATCCCGACCGCCACGCACATGCCCGTCGCACACGAGGCGACACCCGGGGAGGAATCGGGCATTGCAATCAAAAACACGTTGTCCGCCGACGATTTCCGCCGCATGATGACCCAAATGAATGGCAGGCCGCCGGCGAAAAGTGCGAGTTCGTCCGCAGCGCCGGCAGCACCTTCGGCAGCGGCGCCGGCGGCAGTCGAGAAAAACGCAGACGGGGCACCCCTCGCAGCGAATTCGAAATTCACGTTTGAAAACTTCGTCTTCGGACCGGAGAACAGTCTTGCCTACCGATCGGCGCTCAAATTCGCCATGCTTGCAGACACGCCCGGCACCTGCACGTCGCTGTTCATCTACGGCAAATCGGGCCTGGGCAAGACGCACCTGCTGCTCGCCATCAAAAACGAGTTGGCAGAGAAATCGCCCGAGATCAAGGTGAAGTACGCCAACTCGCAGGCATATCTGGACGACTTGATGACGGAATTCGACCGCCAAAAGAAGAGCAACGCCCCCATTATGCAGGCGTACCACGGCGTCGACGTGCTTATCATCGATGACATCCAGAACATCATTGGCAAGCGCGCGAGCGTGGATTACTTCTTCCAGTTAATGGACGAATTTATCCGCAACAACAAGAAGGTCGTGATCGCCGCCGACCGCGCTCCCAAGGACCTTAATATGGACGAGCGCCTGACCAGTCGCTTTAATGCCGGTCTGCTGTGTCTGGTGGCGGAGCCGAGCTACGAGATGAAGTACAAGATTTTGCAGCGTTATTACGAGAACACGATCGCCGCCGCGCCCGAGGCGGGCAACGACTCGCTGCTGGCGGCCTACGGGGGCGACGGCGGACATCTGACCGACGCGCACTTTAAACACATGGCCGAGGTCTCGGGCACCAACATCCGCGAGCTCGAGAGCTTTTGCGAGCGTTGTGCCGGCGAAGCGGGCGATCGCGAGCGCGAGGGCGGGGAGCTCACCTTTGACGACATCGACGCCATCGCCAACCAGTACTTCGACACATCGGCCAAGAAGATCAATGTGCAGACGGTCCAGTCCGTCATCGAGGAGCAATACGGTGTGACGCACGAGGAACTCATCGGGCCTCGCCGCAACGCCAATATCGCCAAGGCGCGCCATATCGCTATCTACCTGGCGATCGAGATGTGCGAGATGACGACGACGGCCGTGGGCGCCGAGTTTGGCAACCGAAACCACTCGACCGTCAGCACGAGCTATAAAAAGGTTCAGAAGATGATTCAGGAAGACCGGACTGTTACCGAAGACCTCAAATCGCTGCGCGATAAAATTACACTGCGCTCGTAGGTAAATGGACACACCTGTTGAAAACTTGTCGAAACGGCGGCTATAAGGTGTCAAAAACTCGAGCCGCGGTGATGAAAAGTTTTGCGCAGGTTTTGAACGTGGAAAACATACCCGGTTGCACACAGGTTCCTGTCGATTCTCTTTTTAGGGTTGACCTGCACTTTTAGGAGTAATCAACAGTTTCGTCAGTACTATTACTATTATTAAGATATTTATATCTATAGAAAGGTATTAAAAGATGAAGTTCACCGTCAGCCAGAGCTCGCTTACGCAAGCCATCGGCGTCGTTATGAAAGGCGTCGCTTCGGCATCCACCCTTCCCATTCTGTCGGGCGTGCTCGTTAAGGCACAAGACGGCATCTTGGAATTCCAGACCTCCAACTACACCATCTCGATTCGTCACCGCATTGCGGCTCATGTCGAAGAAGAGGGCGAGATGGTGATTCCCTGCAAGATGCTCTCCAACATCACCAAGACCCTTCCCGATGCCCCGGTCACCTTTGAGCTGTCCGAGCGTCAGGTTTTGATTGGCTGCGAGAAGAGCTCCTTCCGCCTCAACACGCTCGATGCCAACGACTTTCCCGAGTTCCCGGCATACGCCATCGAGAGCGCCGTCGAGCTGCCGACCGATATCCTGTCCGAAATGGTAAGCCGCGTATGGCGCGTCACATCGACTGACAAGGCCCGCCCCATCCTGGGTGGCGTGCACATGAAGGTCGAGAACAACACCGTGCGCCTGGTCGCGACCGACTCCTTCCGACTGGCCGTGTGCGATACGCAGGTCGAGACCTCGACCCTCGAAGGTTCCTTTGAACTCAACGTGCCTGCCGACGCCTTCAACGACGCGTTGAGCATCATGGCCAGCCAGGCCACCATCATGATCGGCGCAACCGACACCCAGGTTGTCTTCGAGGCCGGCAACACCACCTACGTGTCGCGCCGCATCGAGGGCGTATATCCCAATTACAAGCAGCTCATCCCCGATTCGTGCGTGACGAGCGTTAAGATCGACGTAGCCGCCTTTAACGCCGCCCTTAAACGTGTGGCGGTCATCGCGAGCGCCAACCCCGCTGTCAAGTTTGAGATTGACGTCGAGAACGGCCAGATGGGCCTGTCCTCCATTTCCAACGATCAGGATCTGGCGCAGGAGACGATCGATGTCGAGGCCGAGGGCGAGTCGGGCACCATCGCCTTCAACTACCACTACATCTTTGGCTGCCTCAATGCACTGTCCAAGGAAAAGGAGATCACGCTGGAGCTCAAGAGCTATTCGCAGGCTGGCATCTTCAAGTCCTACGACAAGATCAACTACCTGTACCTGGTCATGCCGGTACGCATCTAGCACTGCCCATGACCATGTTCGCACGCGATCTTTCCGTTGCGCGCTATCGCAGCTTCGACAGTTACCGCATTGTCCTGAGCGACGGTGTGACAGTGCTCGCAGGTCCCAACGCGGCGGGAAAGACCAACCTCATAGAGGCGCTGCAGCTGCTGACGAGTGGCGCCTCGTTTAGGCATCCGACCGCTGCCGAGCTCGTGCACGACGGCGTGGGCCCATGCAAGGTCGAGCTGAGGCTCGAAGGTGATGGGCGCGTGCTGGACATGGGACTGAGTGTGGAAGATGGCAAGCGTTCGTTTAGCCGCAACGGCAAGCGCTGCGCTGCGTCCGGTGTGCGCGGGGTACTGCCGAGCGTTCTGTTTTGCCCGGACCACCTGGATATGGTCAAGCGGGGTGCCAGCGTGCGCCGCGCCGCACTTGACGACTTTGGCGTTCAGCTGAGTGCGCGCTATGCCGATCTGGCTAGTGCCTACGGGCGCTGCGTGACCCAGCGCAATGCCCTGCTCAAGGAGACCTGGTGCTGCCGCGAGATGCTCGGCGCCTGGAACGAATCTATTGCCCGCGCCGGTTCGGCCCTGCTCGTGCATCGTCTGGCCCTGCTTGACCGGCTGTCGGGCCATATGCGCGACGCCTATGGCCGCGTGGCATCCGGCGAGCCCGCCGGCGTGTCCTATGTGTCCACGCTTGGCGACCTGCCTCGCACCGAGGAACGCGATGAGCTCAGGGGCTGGGCGTATGAGCACATGCTTTCGGCGCTCGATGAGCGCGCCGACGAGGAGATCCGCCGCGGCGTGACGCTCGTGGGTCCGCATCGCGACGAGATTGAGTTTTCCGTCGCGGGTCGATCGGCCCGTTCATTTGCCAGCCAGGGCCAGCAGCGAACGCTGGTGCTTGCCTGGAAGGTGGCAGAAGTGGCCGTGGCGCGCGATATCCTGGGCACCGCACCGCTGCTGCTTTTGGACGACGTGATGAGCGAGCTCGACGCCGGGCGCCGAGGCGCTTTTCTGCAGCTGATCGGTGATGATATCCAGACAGTCATAACCACCACCAATCTGGGGTATTTTACCGATGACTTGCTTGATCGAGCCAAGGTGGTGAGCATGGGTGAGACGTGCTAATTACGAGCGCGAGAACGGAATGGTTGCCTTTGGCGGCTTTTTGGATGCCGAGCGTCAGCGCATCCTGGCGGCCGCGACACCTGAGCGCCGCGCGCAGATGGAGGCTGCAGAGGAATCTCGTGCGGTCTATCACGCCTGGAATGCAGTGTGCTCGGGCACGCGCGAGGGACGCCATGTGACGGGCCTGCGCTACCTGCCCGAGTCCAACGAACTGCTGGTGTACCTCGATTCGCCCTCATGGACGCAGGAGATGACACTTTTGCGCGAGATTATCCGCGCGCGCATGGAGCGCGCCGGCGCGCACGTCGACGGCCTGGTGTTCAAGACGACCGCCCCCGGCCACACACCGCCCGCTGCCAAAGAGCGTCTGCGTCCGGCCGTGGCCGAGCGCCCGCCGGCTCCGCAGGCCGATCTCAGCGAAGCCGAACGCGGCGAGATCGAGCACCAAGTGGCACCCATCGAGGACCAAAAACTGCGCGAGGCCCTCGAGAACGCCATGAGAGCCAGTGCCGAGTGGGCCAAGGGCGTGCAGAGCAAAAAAGAGCCTTAAATCGCATCTGGTGGCCTTGTATAGCCAAATACCCTCGTTCCCGAGGGTATTTTTTACGATAAACTAGTAAGGCTGTACACATTTTCTTAACTGAAGGAGGACGTGTGGCAAACGAAAACGATTACGATGGCGGCGAGATTAAGATTCTCGAAGGTCTCGAGGCCGTTCGTAAGCGCCCGGGCATGTACATTGGCTCGACGAGCGCCAGCGGTCTTCATCACCTGGTGTGGGAGATCGTTGACAACTCCGTCGACGAGGCCATGGCCGGTTTCTGCACCGAGATTCAGGTGACGGTCCACGCCGACAACTCCATCACGGTCGTCGACAACGGGCGCGGCATCCCCGTCGACGAGCATCCTATCAAAAAGATCCCGACGCTCGAGGTCGTCATGACGATCCTGCACGCCGGCGGTAAGTTCGATAACTCGGCCTACAAGGTCTCGGGCGGCCTGCACGGCGTGGGCATCTCCGTCGTCAACGCGCTGTCCAAGCGCGTAGTCGTACAGGTGTGCCGCGATGGCAACATCTACGAGATGGAGTTCTCGCGCGGCAAGACCGTTAAGAAGATGGAGGTCGTGGGCACTTCGGAAACGACGGGTACCACTGTCACCTTCTGGCCCGACGACGAGATCTTCGAGACCTGCATCTACGATTTCGACACGCTGCACAACCGTCTGCAGGAGACGGCATTCCTCAACAAGAACCTCAAGATCGTGCTGACCGACGAGCGCGAGGCGACTCCCCATGTGGAGGAGTTTTGCTATGCCGGCGGCATCATCGACTTCGTCAAGTTCCTCAACGAGGGCAAGGATGTCCCCGAGGCCTTTAAGGAGCCCATCTATATTGAGGGCAAATCGGATCCAGATGCGCCCGTGACCAAGATGGGCGAGGTCGAGGTGTCCTTGCAGTGGAATAGCGGCTACGGTGAGAACGTCATGTCGTTTGCCAACGACATCTACACCCCCGAGGGCGGCATGCACCTCGAGGGCTTCCGTACCGCACTCACCCGCGTGATTAACGATTACGCTCGCAAACAGAACCTGCTCAAGGAAAAGGACGCCAACCTGACTGGCGACGATGTGCGTGAGGGCCTTTCTGCTGTCATTTCGGTCAAGCTGCCCGATCCGCAGTTTGAGGGCCAGACCAAGGCCAAGCTCGGCAGCTCCTATATGCGCGCGCTGACGCTCAAGATCGTGACCGACGGGCTTGCCGATTACCTCGAGGAGCATCCCAAGCCAGCTCGTGAGATCGTCAAGAAGGCCCAGCAGGCCTGCAAGGCGCGCAACGCCGCCCGCAAGGCGCGCGAGGCGACCCGCCGCAAGAGCCTGCTCGAGACGGCGTCGCTGCCCGGCAAGCTCGCCGACTGCTCGGTGCGCGACGCCGAGTTGACTGAGCTCTTTATCGTAGAGGGCGACTCGGCAGGCGGCTCGGCCAAGGACGGCCGTCGCCGAGACATCCAGGCGATCCTACCCCTGCGCGGCAAGATTCTGAATGTCGAGCGCGTGGGCGATCATCGTGCGTTTTCGAGCGACACCATCCAGTCGCTCATCACCGCGATCGGCTGCGGCGTCACGACGAGCGCCGGCGACGGCGGCGACTTCGACATCACCAAGGCCCGCTACCACAAGATCATCATCATGACCGATGCAGACGTCGACGGTGCGCATATCCGCATCCTGCTGCTGACGTTCTTCTACAAGTACATGCGCCCGCTGATTGACGCCGGCTACGTGTACGTCGCTTGCCCGCCCATCTTTGGCATCAAGGTGCGCAACAAGATTCACTACGTGTATCCCAACGGCCGCCAGCCCGAAGACGAGATCCTCCGCGACACCATCCAGAGCCTGGGACTGAACCCCGACGACAACGACGAGGACGGCAAGGCCAAGGACGGCAAGATCACTAAGAAGCGCAAGGGCTACACCGTCCAGCGCTACAAGGGCCTGGGCGAGATGGACCCCAAGCAGCTTGCTTCGACGACGATGGACCCCAAGACCCGTATCTTGCAGCGCGTGTCGATCGAGGACGCCGTGGTGGCGGACCGCGCCGTGCGCGAACTGATGGGTTCCGAGGTCGGCTATCGCCGTGAGTACATTGAAAAGCACGCCCACGATGCACGATTCTTAGACGCCTAACCTGTTCGGCTTTCCCAGCCACCGCACCTTCGCCCTCAATCGTCGGTCGCGTACCCAAGTACGCTTCCCT
>USQE01000007.1 GCA_900556675.1 uncultured Collinsella sp. | reverse complement strand
AACCGCGACGAGCGTGTTGTCGCCGAGCTTGGCGGCGGCGTTGCCGTTGATGAGTGCGGTGATGACCTGCCACATAAAGGCGGCGACCGACGGGAGCGTACCCACGCCGGACAGGATGCACAGGACGGCGTACACCTTAATGATGAGGGGGATCTTCTTGACCTCCGTGGCGCTGGGGACGCTGGGGTCGAGTTCGTTTCGATCCATACAGAACCTTTCTCGTTTTGTCCTAGGCTACAAGGATACGCCGCCGACCTGCTAAAAGACAGGACGAACGTCCCAATTGCAGCAATGTAAGCCCTAACGGTCGCCGGGACGCGTCGCGACGGAAGCATACGGGATCGTTGAGCGCGCGGGCGGGTTCCCCAATAAAATGTTTGGCCGCAAAACGGATTATTAGCTCGGTGGGCTTTTAAAAAGCGCTGCTCATGCGCGGGAGTGCTTGTCTTACCGTGCGTATAATAGGGCGGGTAACGCCAAATAACGAGGCTCTGAGGGGATGCCATGTCTCAAGAAACCATCCGCGCGGCCGAGCGTGCCACGGGACAGGTGACGACCATGTCGACGTATGATCCGGACTCCGACCAGCTGCATGAGGAATGCGGCATCTTTGGTGTGTGGGCACCCGATCGCGATGTGGCTCGGCTGACGTACTTTGGTCTGCGCGCGTTGCAGCATCGCGGCCAGGAATCGGCGGGAATCGCCGTGGGTGACGGCGGCACAGTTATGGTCCGCAAGGACCTGGGCCTGCTCGACCGCGTGTTCTCCAATGCCGACTTGTCGACGCTCTCCGGTCAGCTGGCCGTGGGCCATGTGCGCTACGGCACCGCCGGCGCCAAGAGCTGGGAAGCCTCTCAGCCGCACCTCTCTACCATCAATAGCGTCATTATCGCGCTCGCGCACAACGGCACCCTCGTCAACACCGACGAGCTGCGCCGCCAGCTGATCGAGCTGGGCGTGCCGTTCCTCTCCAACTCGGATTCCGAGGTCGCGACCAAACTCATCGGCTACTTTACTCAGCGTACGGGCCACCTGCGCGAGGGCATTCGCAAGACCATGGAGCTCGTGCGCGGCGGCTACGCCATGACGCTCATCAACGAGCAGGCGCTCTATGCATTCCGCGATCCGCACGGCATTCGCCCGCTGGTGCTGGGCAAGCTCGTGGACGAGGGCCTGGACCAGGCCGACGCCGCTTCTGTTTCGCAGCTGCCCTCGCAAGACGGTGCCTCGACGGTCGACTCCGCCGTCCATGTCACGCGCGCCGGCGGCTGGGTCGTTGCTTCCGAGACGTGCGCGCTCGATATCGTGGGCGCCGAGTATGTCCGTGATGTCCGCCCCGGCGAGATTTTGCGCATCAGCGCCGAGGGTCTGGTGTCCGAGCAGGGTGTGCCCGCAGCCGAAGAGTCCGCTAACTGCATCTTTGAGCAGGTCTACTTTGCCCGCCCCGACTCCATCATGAACGGCAAGAGCGTCTACGCCTGCCGCTACGACATGGGTCGTCAGTTGGCACACGAGGAGCCCGTCGAGGCCGACCTGGTCATCGGCGTGCCCGACTCCGGCCTGCCGCCCGCGGAGGGCTATTCGCACGAGAGCGGCATTCCCTTTGGCGAGGGCCTCATCAAGAATCGCTATGTGGGCCGTACGTTTATCGAGCCCACGCAGGAGCTGCGCGCCATGGGCGTGCGCATGAAGCTCAACCCGCTGCGCGACAACATCGAGGGCAAGCGCCTTGTCGTGATCGACGACTCCATCGTACGCGGCACCACCATGGTGCAGCTCGTCAAGATGCTGCGCAATGCCGGCGCCAAGGAGATTCACATCCGCATCAACTCGCCCGAGGTCATCTGGCCGTGCTTCTACGGTATCGATACCGACGTGCAGTCGCAGCTCATCAGCGCCAACAAGACGGTCGAGGAGATCTGCGAGTATATCGGCGCCGATTCGCTGGCCTTCCTTTCGGTTGAGGGCCTGCTGAAGGTCATGCCCAAGGGCGGCTACTGCGATGCATGCTTTACCGGCCGTTATCCCGTGGCGATTCCCGAGAGCTTTGGCCGCGACAAGTTTATGGAGGGCTTTAAGCCCCGTAACCTGGATAAGCCGCTGCACTTTGACGACGACGCCGTGGTCGAGAAATACGACGACCGCAGCTGGGAAGAGAAGCACGGCGAGGCCTAAAACCTGCCATTTGGGGACAGGCTTATTTTGGTAGGTTTTACCTGCTGTTTTGTTGATTGAGCGGCGCTCGTTGCTATGACGCGCGCCGAATCGAGGGCAACTATGAGCACCGTTTGGCGCCCGGGCGGCGCCACGGTAGTGGGAGAGGAAGGCTCAGATGAGCGACAGCAAGCATGTGACGTATGAGGATGCCGGCGTCGATACCGCCGAGGGCGGCCGCGCCGTCGACGCGATTAAGCAAATGGTTAAGGACACCAACCGCCCCGAGGTCATCGGCGGTATCGGTGGCTTTGGTGGCCTGTTCTCGGCCGCCGCGCTTAAGGATATGGAAGACCCGATCCTGATCAGCGGTACCGACGGTGTGGGCACCAAGCTCGTGCTCGCCCAGATCATGGACCGTCACGAGACGGTGGGCCAGGACCTGGTCGCCATGTGCGTTAACGACATTTTGGCTTCGGGCGCCGAGCCGCTGTTCTTCCTGGACTACGTTGCCATCGGCCACATTGAGGCCGAGCACATGGCAAAGATCATCAAGGGCGTGGCCGATGGCTGCAAGCTCGCGGGCTGCGCGCTCGTGGGCGGCGAGATGGCCGAGCATCCCGGCGTCATGGCTCCTGCCGACTACGACCTTGCCGGATTTACCGTGGGCGTCGTCGACCGTCCCAAGATGCTCGACCCCGCGAACGTCCGCCCCGGCGATGTCATCCTGGGCCTGCCCTCCACCGGCGTGCATTCCAACGGCTACTCGCTCGTGCGTAAGGTCATCGGTGTTGACGGCATCAAGCCGGGCACGCCCGAGGCCGCCGCTAAGGCCGAGGAGCTGAGCCGTCCGCTCGAGGAGCTCGGCGGTGCTTCGCTGGCCGACGCCCTGCTGGCCCCCACGCGCATCTACGTCAAGCCGATTCTGGAGCTGCTGCGCAATGGCGCCAACGTTCATGCCATTGCCCACATCACCGGCGGCGGTATTACCGAGAACCTCAACCGCGCGCTTGCCGACGACGTCGACGCTGTGGTCACCCGCAACGGCGCCGAGATGGGCTGGGATGTTCCGCCCGTCATCACCTACGTGTCGCGTCAGGCCGAGCTCGCGCCCAACGAGGCATGCAAGACCTTCAACATGGGCGTCGGCCTGTGCCTGATCGTCGCCCCCGAGGACGAGGCTGCCGTGACCGAGGCCCTGGTTGCGCTGGGCGAGAAGCCGTTCCGCGTGGGCGAGTGTGTCGAGGGTTCCGGTAAGGTCGTGTACTCCGATGAGCGCTAACGAGCAGATGGCTGCCGCCGAGGGCCTGGACTTTGTGCCCTATACCCGCCCGACTGGCACCGATACGGCTGAGCCGCTCAAGATCGGTGTGCTTATCAGCGGCTCCGGCACCAATCTGCAGGCGCTGATCGACCTGATCGCCGCGGATAAGCTCAATGCCTCGATTGAGCTCGTGGTGTCGAGCCGTCCTTCGGCCAAGGGTCTGCAGCGTGCCGAGCGTGCGGGTATCCAGACGCTTACGCTGTCCAAGGATGTCTATGCCGACCCCATCGCCGCCGACGAGATCATCGCGCACGAGCTGCTCGAGCGCGGCTGCGAGTATGTGGTCATGGCCGGCTACATGCGCATGGTGCATACGCCGCTGCTGGCGGCGTTTCCCAACCGCGTGGTCAACTTGCATCCGGCGCTGCTGCCGAGCTTTACCGGCGCGCATGCGATCGACGATGCCTTTGCGCGCGGCGTCAAGGTAACCGGTGTGACCGTGCATTTTGCCAACGAGATCTACGACAACGGCCCCATCATCGCCCAGCGCGCGCTGGCTGTCGAGGAAGATTGGGATGTCGATACGCTCGAGGAGCACATCCACGCGATTGAGCACGTGCTGTATCCCGAGGTCGTGCAGATGCTCGCCGACGGCCGCGTCCACGTGTTGGAGAGCGGCAAGGTCGCAATTGATGCGCCGCGCGGCTAGTGGCGCACAGTACAATTTAGCCGAGTAGTCAGGGTGGTCATTGGCGCCAAGGCGCAAGTGGCCATCCTTTGTTTTAGGTAATCACCTGCGACGCTCTTCAATGACTAGTCGTTAAAGAACGTCGCAGGTGACAAGGTGAGAGAGGTGGGCCCATGGCGGATAACGAAGCATTGTTTACGCCTGAGCTGGTGTTTTTTGATTGGGAGTGCGCGACGCCGGATGAGGTGTTTGCGCGGCTCGAGGACGAGCTTGCACCTCGCGGCTACATTGCGCCCGGTTGGCTCGATGCCGTCCGCACGCGCGAGGACGCCTATCCCACGGGTCTTGCCATGCCGGCGGCCAACATCGCCATCCCGCACACCGATCCCGGATTTGTGGCTAAGCCCTATATCGCGGTGGTAAAGCCCGCGGCGCCCGTGGTGTTCAGCGCAATGGCGGGCATGGGTGCCCCCGTGCCGGCGCAGATCATCATCAATCTGGGCATCGCCGAGCCGGGCGGCCAGGTCGAGGCCCTGCAATCGCTTATGAATATCTTTATGGATGCCGACGCCGCAGCCGATGTGCTCGGCCAGACCATATGCCAGGGCATGGTCGACGCCATCCGTCGCCACTTTTAGGGCCGGCACTTGGGGATTGTTCCTAACTGCCGGCAGAAAAGGAATGTCCCTAACTGCCGACAGCCAGAAGAGCCCCCTTTGCACCAAAATGGTGCAGATTGACCTGTCCCCCATGCACCAGGTGTGTCGCGGGGTCCGCGTTGTGACACAATGGCGTTTGTTCGATTCGTGATGCGAAAGGCCAACTATGGCAAACAAGAAAAAGAACTCCGAGGCCGCGCCGGCGCCCGAGCAGCAGGCTCGCGCCGCCTCCAGCTCTCGTAAGAAGCAGCGCAAGACGTACGTGTCTAAGACCGTCAAGATCGTCCTGGTGGTTATCGGCGTGCTGGCAATGCTGCTTTCCGTCTCGGCCATGGCATGCTCCGGTCTCATGTCGCAGGCAGAGGATACCTCGAGCTACAAGCTTACCGGCGGTGTCGCCGCCACCATCAACGGCACCAACCTCACCGAGGACACCGTGACCAAGCAGATCATGAGCATGCGCACGTCCTACGGTTACACCAAGGACAAGGACTGGGCGCAGTATCTGGTCGACAACGACCTGACGCCCAAAAAGTACCGCAAGCAGCTCATCGATTCCTACACGCAGCAGATTCTGCTCCAGCAGGCGCAGAAGGAAAACGGCGTGACGGTGTCGGACGAGGAGGTCGAGAAGGCATGGAAGGACGCGTGCAAGAGCGCGGGCGGTGCCAAGGCCTTTAAGAAGACCCTTAAGACCTACGGCTATACCGAGGACACCTACAAGGACTCGCTCAAGGAGAACCTGGCACAGCAAAAGCTTAAGGACGCCGTGGCGCCCACCAGTAAGCCCAAGGACAGTGAGATCGTCGATTACATCAACGAGAACCTGTCTAACTACAACGATGCCCGCCGCTCGTCGAACATCCTGATCAAGGTTGATTCCGACGCATCTGACGAGGACAAGGCCGCCGCCAAGGCCAAGGCGCAGGAGTGCCTGGACAAAATCAACTCCGGCGAACTGAGCTTTGAGGACGCCGTGAAGCAGTATTCCGATGACACCGGCTCCAAGGAGAAGAAGGGCGATGTGGGCTGGGACAAGCTCACCACCTTCGTCGACAGCTACCAGGCGGCGCTCGAGGGACTCAACAAGGGCGATGTGAGCGACGTGGTTGAGTCGACGTACGGTTACCATGTCATCAAGTGCACCGACTACTTCCATGTCGATAGCCAGGTCGATGACATCAAGCAGGTACCCAAGGACATCAAGAAGTATATTTCCAACGTGGTGAAGACGCAGGCGGCCAGCACTGCATACAGCGAGTGGCTGGAACAGTACAAGAAGGACGCCGACATCACCGTCAACCCCATGCCCAAGGACGTACCGTACAACGTCAGCCTGAAGGGCGTCACCAAGAGTTCGACCGACGATTCGTCGACGACTGAGTAATCATGGGGCGGCGCTCGTGCGAGTGCCGCCCACACTATTGAGGAGGATTTGCAGATGACCAACGAAGAGCTGCAGCAGGAAATGATCGCCGCCATGAAGGCCAAGGATAAGGTTCGCCTGTCCATCATTCGCCAGGTCAAGGCCGAGGTGAAGAATATCGAGGTTAACGAGCGCCGCGACGTGACCGAGGAAGACGTCAACAGCATGATCAAGCGTCTGATTAAGCAGACGAGCGAGACGCTGGAGATGTCCATTAAGGCCGGTACCGACCAGGAGCGTACCGACAACCTGACCGAGCAGGTCAAGATTCTGGAGAGCCTGCTGCCCGCGCAGGTTTCGGGCGAGGAACTCGAGGCCCTGATCGAGCAGGTTATCGCCGAGCTGGGCGCGACCTCTAAGAAGCAGATGGGCCAGGTCATGGGCGCACTCGGCAAGGCTACCGGCGGCAACTTCGATAAGCCGGCCGCAGCAAAGATCGTCGGCGCCAAACTTGCGTAATTTGTTACGCGGTTTTACCAAACCGCGTAACGGCTCGACGCTGCAAACCCGTACACGCGGCAATCAGACGTTCAATTTCAAGGGCGCGACCATAAGGTCTGCGCCCTTTCATTTCACGTCACCTTGCTTGCGTGTACGGGTTTTCGCTGACTTATGCTCAACAAGGGCGGTTGTATTATTTTGGCGCTCATTGGGGACAGACTTAAATGAGTACCCAATGAGCGGGCACTCATTTAAGCCTGTCCCCAATGAGTGGGTTAAAGGTTGCGGGTTCTTTACGGGAATGTAGTGTGGGCTGCGGAAACGTGGTTCTTTCCGTACAATAGTGCAACTCGTGTAAACGCAGGGAAGGGACATTCATGGCAGACATGATCGAGATCAAGCATCTCAACAAGTACTTTGGCGACCTGCATGTGCTCAAAGATATCAATCTCACCGTCAAGCGCGGCGAGAAGCTCGTAATGATCGGGCCTTCCGGCTCGGGTAAGTCGACACTCATCCGTTGCGTCGATTATCTGGAGGAGCCCACGTCGGGCGAGGTCGTCATCGACGGTACGCCGCTCACCAAAAAGAATCACCTGGAGATGGCTCGTAAGTATAGTTCCATGGTGTTTCAGCAGTTCAACCTGTATCCCAACATGACGGTGCTCGGCAACCTGACGCTCGCGCCCATCAAGCTGCAAAAGAAGAGCAAGGAGGAGGCGACCGAGATCGCCATCGCCGCGCTCAAGCGCGTTGGCATGGCGCATAAGGCCGGCGAGTATCCGCAGAACCTCTCGGGCGGTCAGCAGCAGCGCATCGCCATCGCCCGCGCCCTGTGCACCAAGCAGCCCATCATCCTGTTTGACGAGCCGACCTCGGCGCTCGACCCCGAGATGGTCCAGGAAGTCCTGGACGTTATGATTGAGCTTGCGCAGGAGGACATCACCATGATCTGCGTGACGCACGAGATGGGCTTTGCGCGCCAGGTGGCCGACCGCGTCATCTTTATGGAGGACGGCCGCATCCTGGAGGAGGGCACGCCCGAGCACTTCTTCGATAACCCCGAGAACCCGCGCTGCCGCGAGTTCCTGTCCAAGATTCTGCACTAGGCGCGGTGATGGACATGACGGATATGACGAGGGCGGCCGTGTCGCGCCGTCACTTTTTGCAGCTGGCGGGGGCCGGCATGCTTGCGCTGACGGGGACCGGGCATGCCGGTTGCGGCCACTCCACCAGCGGCGAGGGCTCCGACAAGGGGTCCAAGCTTGCGGTCATCAAGTCGCGTGGCCATCTGAATGCCGGCGTTAAGAAGGACGTTCCCGGCTATGGCTATTACGACACCGCCAAGGGCCGCTTTGAGGGCATGGAAGTCGATTTGTGCTACCAGATCGCCGCTGCCGTCTTTGGCGTGAGCTACAAGGAGGCCCGCGCCCAGGAGCTTGTCGAGTTTACCGACGTAACGCCCAAGACGCGCGGTCCGCTGATCGATAACGGCCAACTTGACGTGGTCGCGGCGACCTACACCATCACCGACGAGCGCAAGAAGAGCTGGGATTTCTCGACGCCGTACCGCACCGACTACGTTGGACTCATGGTCAAGAAGCGTTCGGGCTTTACCTCGATTGAGGATCTGGACGGCAAGGTCATCGGCGTGAGCCAGGGTGCTACCACGCAGGGCCTGATCGAGCAGATGATCAAGGACAACGGCTTTAGCTGCAAGCCCGAGTTTAGGGCCTTTAGCGGCTACCCCATCATCAAGAGTTCGCTCGACGCCGGCAACATCGACGTCTTTGCCATGGACCGCTCCACGTTGGCCGGTTACATGAACGAGACCGTTGAGCTGCTACAGCCCGAGGTCAAGTTTGGCGAGCAGGGCTACGGCGTGGCGACCAAGAAGGGCTGCGACCTTTCGGCCGTGGTCGATCAGGTGGTTTGCGATCGCCTGGCCGATGGCTGGCTCGACCAAGAGGTCAAGACCTGGGGTCTTGTATAGGCGCATCGTCCAAGGAAGGAATCAAATGCTCGAAGGATTATTTGACGCCGACCGTTGGTCGACGACATTTCAAAACATGGGGCCCTTCTGGGAGGGCTTTGGCGTAACGCTGCAGGTGGTCGTTGCCGGTCTGCTGCTGTCGCTGGTGCTGGGCACACTGCTGGGCGTGTTCTCTACCACTCGTTCTCGTGTTCTGCGCGCCATAAGCCGCGTGTACGTTGAGTTTTACCAGAACACCCCGCTGCCCGTGCAGGTGCTCTTTATGTACATGGCCGGCCCGCAGTTTTTGCAGGCCATAACCGGTGCCGACCAGCCGGTGCGCATCGCGCCGTTCGTGCTGGGCTTCTTGGGCGTGGGCCTGTATCACGCGGCCTACATTTCGGAGGTCATCCGCACTGGTATCGAGGCGGTTCCGCGCGGTCAGATGGAGGCAGCCCAGAGCCAGGGCTTCACCCGTGCGCAGGCGTACTGGTACATCGTGCTGCCCCAGACGTTCAAGATCATTTTGCCGCCGCTGTGTAACCAGGCGCTCAACCTGGTCAAGAACACGTCGGTGCTGGCGCTCGTGGCCGGCGGCGACCTTATGTACCGTTCCGACAACTTTGTGAGTCTGTACGGTTACCTGCAGGGATATATCGTCTGCTGCCTTATGTACTTCATCATCTGCTTTCCGCTCGCCATGCTGGTGCAGTGGCTCGAGCGCCGCTCCAAGGAGCGTCCGCGCGGCGTGAGCCTGGCCGAGCTGGGGCTCGACAACGTAGAGGAGGCCTAGCGCATGGAAATCTTCAACGCGACCAACCTGCTCTACATTTGGGGCGGCTTTGTTAAGACAATCGAGATCTCGGCGCTGTCGATCTTTTTCTCGCTCATCTTTGGCACGGTGCTGGCGCTCGTTAAAAGCTATGCGCCCCGCCCGTTCCGTATTTTGGTGAGCGCCTATATCGAGCTGTTCCGTTGCACGCCGAACCTGCTGTGGATTCTGTTTATCTACTTTACGGTGCAGGGTTTGGACATTGTGATTTCGACCATCGCCTTTACGCTGTTTACCAGCGCCGTTATGGCCGAGATTGTGCGCGGCGGCCTCAACTCGATTCCGCGCGGCCAGTTTGAGGCAGCGCAGAGCCAGGGCTTTGGCTTCTTTGCCACCATGCGCTACATCATTTTGCCGCAGACGTTTAAGACAATCATTCCGGCGCTGTTTAGCCAGTGCACGACCGTCATTAAGGACAGTTCGTATCTTTCGGGCATTAACGTGGCCGAGCTCATGTACACGGCAAACGTCGTGATGGCCCACGCGATCGACCTGTCGCAGGTTCTTATGCTCTACGGCCTGGTGTTTGCGATGTACTTTGTGCTCAACTTTGGTATCTCGCTGCTGGTGAGGGCTTATCAGAGGCGAATGGTGGCAGCGTAGAATGTGGCAAAGGGACAGTCCCTTTGTCACATAGAGAAAGGAATCGCGATGAGCGATCTGGAGAATAAGAAGAGTCCTGTGGTCATTACCATCGCGCGCGACTTTGGCGCCGAGGGCCACGAGATTGGTCGTATCCTCGCCGATGAGCTGGGGATTCCGCTGTACGATAACGAGCTGCTGGTGCGTGCTTCGCTGCGCGCGGGCGAGTCGCTCGACAAGATGGCCGCCTACGACGAGCGTCTGGCCGTGGAGAACATGGCGTTTCTGCCCGACCGCTACGATGCGCGTTCGTACTCGGACAAGTTGTTCCAAAAGATGAGCCAGGTGATTTTGGATCTGGGTGAGACCGAGAGCTGCATTATCGAAGGCCGTCTGTCCGATTATCTGCTGCGCAACAACCCCAATCACATCGCCGTGCTGGTGACTGCGCCCTTTGAGGACCGCGTCGAGATCGTGCGCAAGAAGCGCGGCCTCAACAAAAAGAAGGGCGCCAAGCTGGTCAAGCAACAGCAGAAGGCGCGCGAGGCGTTCTATAAGCGCTACAGCGCCGGAAAGTGGAAGATGACGAGCGGCAAGGACATCGTCGTCAACCGCGCCAAGCTGGGCCGCGAAGGCTGTAAAGACGTTATCGCCGCTGCCTACCGCTACAAAGTAGCGCAGCTCGGGTAGTGTCGAGAAAGTTGGTGTAGAGCCCGATCCGAAGTGAGTCGGCCCGGCGTCCTGGAATCTGGAACACGGTTGATATCCTATGCCGCCTCGACCCTGTCCGCAAGCTCGAGGCCGGACTCGAGCATCTTCCTGGCCTCCGCCTCAAGCCGCGCCCACTCGACGGGACCGTCGATTCCCCGAGTGCGACCGTCATCGTAGAGCTCGTTCATCCTCACCTCCGAGAAGTACCTGGACTCCTGCCATATCTCGTCCTGCTCGCACATGACCGCGCCCGCGAGCCGCACCAGCGAGCCCGTGGAGGGGAACACCTGCACGACGCGCGACCTGCGCTTTATCTCCCGGTTGGTCCTCTCCTGCACGTTGTTGGTGCGCAGGCGCTTCCAGTGGGCCGGCGGGAAGTCGAGGTAGGCCAGCGCGTCGGGCTCGGCCTCCTCCAGCACCGCCGCCGCCCTGGGGCAGCACCCCTCCAGCATGTCGCACGCCGCGTGGTACATGGCCGTCACGGTGGCGGCGTCGCGCCCGCGGAACACCTGCGACACGATCCTGCCCACGCGGCGCCTGAGCTGCCAGGAGCCGGCCTCGCGCATGCAGTCGCGCATGAGGTGGACCGCGCAGCGCTGCCACGCGGCGCCCTGGAAGACCTCGCCGAGCGCCCGGACGAGCCCCGGGTGGGCGTCCGAGACGACGAGCCGCACGCCCGCCGCCCCGCGCGAGCGGATAGCCCGCAGGAAGGCGAGCCACGAGTCGTAGGACTCGGTGTCGACCACGTCGACGCCCAGGACGCGCCTCCAGCCGCCCGCATCGCAGCCGATGGCGGTGACCACGGCGGTGGAGGCGACGCGCCCCTCGCGGCGGCACTTGACGTAGGTCGCGTCGAGCCAGACGTAGGGCACCGGCGAGCCGCCGAGCGGCCTTCCGCATAGGTCCTCGATGTCTGCGTCCAAGCTCGAGGCGATGGCGCTCACCTGGTCCTTCGAGAGCCTGGAGACGCCCATCTTCTCGGCCACCCTCTGCACCTTGCGGGTGCTGGTGCCCGTGGCGTACATCTCGGCCACGGCGGCCACGAGGGCGCGGTCGACGCGCTGGTAGCGCTCGAGCACGTCCTCGGGGAAGAAGCTGCCGGAGCGCAGCTTGGGGATGCGCAGCGTCAGCGTGCCGACGCAGGTGGCGAGCGACCTCTCGTGGTAGCCGTTTCGGCTGTTCGCCCCGCCAGCGCACAGCTGGTCGGCCTCGGCGTCCATCACGGCGTTCACGACCTGCTCGGCTAATCTGCGAAGCAGCTCCTGCATGTCGATGGCGCCGTCGTCGAAACGGGGCATGGCGAGCATGTCCGGCGTCGGGTCTGATAAGATTCCCATAGCGGTCTTCGTCCTTTCCTAGAACCTGTTGTTGTGGTGATTTCAGATTCTAGGACGAAGGCCGTTCTTCGTTAAACGGGCGCTAGGGCGTCACCCTTACACCAACATTTTCGACGCGATCGCAGCTCGAAGGCTAACCGACCAAAAACCACCGCAAAGGGGACAGGCACCTTTGTGGTGGTTTGGGCGGCCGGTATAGAAAAAGTCCCCGCCGGGCGTGTGCTCGACGGGGACTTTGCCGTTTGGTGGCTAGCGCTGTAGGTGATTACTCGCCCAGCAGGCTCTTGGTGATCGAAGCGGCGGCCTTCTTGCCGGCGCCCATCGCCAGAATGACCGTAGCGGCACCGGTGACGATGTCGCCGCCGGCCCAGATACGGGGATCGGTGGTCTGGCCGGTCTCCTCGTCGGCAACGATGTAGCCCCACTTGTTGAGCTCCATCTTGCCGCCGATCTTCTTTGCGAAGGGGTTGGCGTTGGTGCCGATAGCCGAGATCGCGACGTCGCAGGGGATCTCCTCGATGGCGCCCTCGATGGGCACCGGGCGACGGCGGCCGGACTCGTCGGGCTCGCCGAGCTCCATCTTCTGGACCTTGACGGCGCACACGGAGCCGTCCTCGCCAGCGACAAACTCGAGCGGGGAGACGAGCGGTAGAACCTCGACGCCCTCGGCCTTGGCATGGTGCAGCTCAGCGCGACGGCAGGGCATCTCATCCTCGGTACGACGATAGGCGATGATGGCGTGCTCGGCGCCCAGGCGCTTGGCGGTACGGACGGCGTCCATAGCCACGTTGCCGCCACCAAAGACGACGACGTTCTTGCCGTGCTTGGTGGGGGTGTCGTACTCGGGGAACTTGTTGGCCTTCATCAGGTTCACGCGGGTGAGGTACTCGTTCGCGAAGAAGACGTTGGGCAGGTTCTCGCCGGGGACGTTGAGGAACTTGGGCAGGCCGGCGCCAGTCGCCACGTAGATGGCGTCGAAGCCCTGCTCGAACAGCTCCTCGGCCGTGGCCATGTTGCCCACGACGGAGTTGTACTCAAACTTGACGCCCATGTCCTCCAGGCCGTCAATCTCGCGCTTGACGACTGCCTTGGGCAGACGGAACTCGGGGATGCCGTAGACCAGCACGCCGCCGCCGGTGAAGAATGCCTCGAAGACGGTGACGTCAAAGCCGTTACGGGCGAGCTCGCCAGCGCAGGTGATGCCGGACGGGCCAGAGCCGACGACGGCGACCTTCTTGCCGTTCTTGGGGGCCATCTTGGGCGTGGAAGCGAGCTCGGGGCGGTCACCCAGGAAGCGCTCGAGCTGGCCGATGGCCACGGGCTCGGACTTCTTACCACGGATGCACTTGCCCTCGCACTGGTTCTCCTGCGGGCAGACGCGGCCGCAGATGGCGGGAAGCATGGAGTCCTCGCGGATGGTATCGAGAGCGCCGCCGAAGTCCTTCTCGCGGATCTGCTCGATAAAGCGGGGGATGTTGATGTTGACGGGGCAGCCCTCAACACAGAACGGCTTCTTGCAGTTGAGGCAGCGCTCGGCCTCGGCCAGCGCCATCTCCTCGGTGAAGCCCTTGTCGACGGGGCGGAAGTCGCAGGCGCGCTCGGCAGCCGGCTCCTCGTTATCGGGGGTGCGGGGCGACTTCATATCGGCAACGAAACGACCGTTAACTAGTGGCATGCGCAGCTCTTTTCCTCATAGGCCTTGAGGGACTCGCCCTCTTCGGAACGGTAAGCGGCCTGGCGGGCACGAAGGTCATCCCAGTCGACCAGGGTGGCATCGAAGTCGGGGCCGTCGACGCAAGCGAACTTGGTCACGCCGCCCACCTCGACGCGGCAGCAGCCGCACATACCGGTGCCGTCAACCATGATGGGGTTGAGCGACGCGGTGATGGGGGTGTCGTACTTCTGGGCGGTGAGGGTCGAGAACTTCATCATCGGAACGGGGCCGACGCAGAAGACCTGGCTCACGGCCTTGTCCTGCAGCAGACGCTCCAGCGGAGCGGTGACAACGCCCTGCTCGCCGTAGGAGCCGTCGTCAGTGGTGATGTGGATGTGGTCCTCGTCGAGGAGCTCGCGGAACTGGTCTTCCATGAGCAGGAGGTCCTTGGTGCGGGCGCCCATGATGGCGTGGACCTCATGACCGGTCTCGACCAGGTGCTTGGCGACCGGGAAGGCAATTGCCAGGCCGACGCCGCCGCCAATGACGGCACAGGGGCCCTCGGCCATCTCGGTGGGAACGCCCAGCGGGCCCACGACGTCGCGCAGCGACTCGCCGGCCTCGTAGGTGGAAAGCATCTCGGTGGTCTTGCCGATCACCATGAAGATGAACTCGACCCAGCCCTCGTCACCGTTCCAGCCGGCCAGGGTAAACGGGACGCGCTCGCCCGTCTCGTTGGCGCGAACCATGAGGAACTGTCCAGCGTGCGCATGCTTGGCGATTGCGGGCGCCTCGATGCGGAACTTGAACACCTTCTCCGAGAACTGCGTCTTCTCCAGGATCTTATACATAGAACCCCTCTCTTGTTAGGGCTGCCGAACCGTGCCTCCACGGAAATGGACGGTAGCCCGAATAAAACCGTACGCGCACAGGCGTTGTGCAGACATACGATGCAAATTATACCCTCATGGGCATGTCGCTTACGTGTATCTTTGGCAGGCGGGAAAAGTGACCTGCCAAAAAGGGACAGGTTTATTTTGGCAGGTTTTATCAGGCAAAACGGCAAAGGGGGCCGGTCTCGCGCATCGGTGAGGCCGGCACCCTTTGGAGCGCTGCATACGTATGGCGGCACAGGGTTTATTGCGACGCGGCCGCTGCGGCGTTTCCGCAGATAAAACCTGCCAAAATAAACATCCATAAATGGTAGGTTTTAGTGCTTGCCGTTGGCGGAGGCGGAGCCGTTTACGTGATCGCGGGCGTAGATCACGCCGTGCACGATTGCCAGGCCGGCGGCATCTGCGGCGCGGGCGCAGGTGTCCTGGAAGTCCTCGGCCTCGCGGGCGCGCAGCTGCTTGAGCACGTAGTCGGCGACAGCCATCTTGCCGGGAGGGTTGCCGATGCCGGTGCGGATGCGGCTGAAGTCGCGGCTGCCCATCTTGTCGATGATGGAGCGCAGGCCGTTGTGGCCAGCATGGCCGCCGCCCACCTTAACGCGCACGTCGCCAGCGGGAATATCGAGCTCGTCGTGGATTACGAGCAGCTCCTCGGCCTTGATCTTGTATTCGCGGCAGAGCTTGGAGATGGGACCGCCCGAGGTGTTCATGTACGACTGCGGCTTGACCAGCACAATCTGCCGCTTGCCGCTCTCTTCCTCGGGGTCGTTGATGTTGATGAGCGCGACCTCGGCACCGGCCTGGTTTTTCCAGTACGTGACGCCGGCCTGACGGGCCAGCTCGTCGATTGCCTTAAAGCCGGCGTTGTGGCGGGTCTCGGCATACTCATCGCCAGGGTTGCCAAGTCCGGCAACCATGCGAATCTTGAGCGGCTGTGCAGCTGCCATGTGCTTCCTTTCGTCGATTTGTCGCCTGCTATGGTGAGCGACCCCGTTGCTGCTGTCAAATGGAGGGTGAATGAGGCTGCATGAGGGCGTTGGACAGTCGTCAGAAGCCGGGGTGGACAGTTAGTTCAGATTTGTATAAACCAAGAGGTCTTCGACTGCCAAAATTGGGACCGCGGAACTGCCACGGCGCTTTGGAGAGCACATTTTGCGCTATTTCAGATCTTTCGAGTCTTCAAATGAGGTGATTGGCGCCGGAATGGCGGCAAACTACCTCGATATTAGCCGTCTGTTTATACAAATCTGAACTAACTGTCCAGCCATGCTAGGTAACACTGGGTAAAAGTCTTTTAGACCGGCGCGAGGCCGATTCCGGCCCGCAGGGCGTTGAGCCAGGCGGCCTGACGCTTTCGATAGCCCTTGATGCGATATCGGAATCGGACTCCCGCGAGTCGATGCATCGTTTGGGCGAAGGCTTCGAGTGCAACAAGGTCCTTCATTTGGTCACGATTGATAACCAGGACGTGGATACCCATGGCTTTAAGGCCATTGTTACGATTGCCATCGTGGATGCGGGCGTTTTGAAGCTCATGTCCAATTCCGTTGTATTCGTTGTCGACTCCAGCGGCCGGGCAATATAAGTCGCAGATGGCGTAGGGGATGCCCGAGGACATGTTGACCGCAAGGGTGTCGAAATCGACACGATAGTTGAGCAGTAAGCCTCCCATGGGCAATCTGCAGCACCCGAATCCGCCAAAGCGCATGGGTGCGCCCAGGACGGCGAACATCAATGATTCCGCTGGGGATGCGGATCCGGCCCGGGCGAGTTTGACAGCCGTACGAAATGAGGCGTAGGAACTGCTTTTGGCAAATCGTGCGACTGCCTCGAGCTCTTCGATGGTTGTGGCGGGTTCGCATTTGTAGTGTGCCTGTTCG
>USQE01000006.1 GCA_900556675.1 uncultured Collinsella sp. | reverse complement strand
TCGCGGAAGCCCCGCGCTCCGGTCGTTTTTTGTGCACGGCGTCGCGTCGTCTCTTGGATAGGCGTGCCCGTGCCGTTGAGCAAATAATGTTCAACCTGTGGTTCCGCTTTTCGGCCACGCTTGCGCGCTTGTCGTGCAGGGTAGGCTAGATGCAAGCGTAATACGTTAGAGCGCGGCGCCGCCACTTGGGCGGGCCGTGCTTTTTTAAGACGGGAGCTTTCCCGTGAAAGGAGCCGCCCATGGCAGCACTCGAGCAGCTGTTCAACGTCCGTGAGCGCAAACGCTTTGAACGTCACGACATTTGGGAGCGCATCACCGAGAACGGCACGATTTCCGCCGCCGTCATGGTCTTCGCCGCCATCGCCGCCGTCATTTGCGCCAACACCGATGCCTATGAGGCCATCCATCACTTTTTGGAGACCCCGCTGTATGTGGGTCTGGGCAACCTTACGGCCGGTCTCACCGTTGAGCTATTCGTCAACGACTTCCTCATGGCGATTTTCTTTTTGCTGGTGGGCATTGAGCTTAAGTACGAGATGACGGTCGGCGAGCTCAAAAACCCGCGCCAGGCTATGCTTCCCATGCTGGCGGCCGTGGGCGGCGTCGTCGTTCCCGCCTGCATCTATCTGATCTTTAACCATGCCGGCGCGCACAACGGCTGGGCCATTCCCATGGCAACCGATATTGCCTTTGCGCTGGGCGTGCTGTCGCTTTTGGGTAATCGCGTGCCCAACGGTGTGCGTGTGTTCTTCTCGACGCTTGCCATCGCCGACGACCTCATTTCCATCGCCGCCATCGCCATCTTCTACGGTCAGAGCCCCAATCCGTTTTGGTTGGGCGCCGCCGCGCTTGTGACCTGCGCGCTCGTGTGGCTCAACAAGACGCAGCATTACCGCCTTGCCCCGTACTCGGTGCTGGGCCTGCTGCTGTGGTTCTGCATGTTCAAGAGCGGCGTGCATGCTACGCTCGCCGGCGTCATCTTGGCCTTTACCATCCCGGCCAAGTGCGGCGTCAAGCTCGATAGCCTCACCGATTGGTTGGGCGAGTGCCTGCCGCTGCTCGATGACCGCTACGATGACGAGGCACACATCCTGGGCCAGCATGACTTTACCGTCTCGACCACCAAGGTCGAGCGCGTCATGCACCGCGTGACCCCGCCGCTCATTCGCATGGAGCGTCTGATCTCCACGCCGGTCAACTTTGTGATCCTGCCGATCTTTGCGTTCGTGAACGCGCAGGTTCGCCTAGTGGGCGTGGACATGAGCACGCTGCTCACCGACCCGGTGACGCTCGGCGTGTACTTTGGCATGCTGCTGGGCAAGCCGATCGGCATCTTTGGCATGACGTTCGCCTTGGTCAAGCTCAAGGCCTGCGAGCTGCCGCACAACGTTAACTGGCACATGATTGCCGGTGTGGGCATTCTGGGCGGTATCGGCTTTACCATGTCGATTCTCATCAGCGGCCTTGCCTTCCCGACGGCCCAGTTTGAGGTTCTGGCTGCCAAGGCTGCCATTCTTGCCGGCTCGGTCACCGCTGCCGTGCTCGGCATGATCTACATGAGCGTGGTCTGCAAACACCCCGCGCCCAAGGGCGAGTAGGCGCGTAAAAAATTGGGGCCGGGCATGCCCCGGATGCCCTCGTGTGCAAAAAACGCCGTTTGTGAGTACTGTCACAAACGGCGTTTCATTTATTTGGCCACGTCCCCAATGACTAGGTTTATTCGACGGTGCCGTAGACGGCGCCCCAGCCGTGGGCGGCCAAGGCGGAGTTGAGTTGGTCGCAAAGTGACTGGCGGTCGTAATAGCCGGGCGGTAGCAGGTTGACGATCTCCATGAGATCGGGTGCCAGGTCCAAGATTTCGGCCTGTACGATTAGGTCCAGGCGGTCGATGGCGTGGCGGTCGTAAAACAGTCCGTCGACCAGGCGCTGCAGGTCGCCGAATTCCTCGGCCTGGAACGATCCATACTCCATAGTGCCTCCTTGGGCGCCCCACGCCGGCATGCGCGGCGATTCGTAATTTATTGCGATGGACTTAATCTATCACGGCTTCATAACGTTGCGGCGGTGGCGGTCTATACTTAGACGAACTGCAACGTCCCGCTTTGCGAAAGGTCGCACCCATGCAGACGATCTACCAGAAGATGGAAACCACCGAACTCGATGCCGCCATCGAGGCGCTCAAAGCCGAGGTCGCCGAGGTCAAGGCCAAGGGCCTGGCGCTCGATATGGCGCGCGGCAAGCCGTCGCCCTCCCAGGTGGACATCTCGCGCCCCATGCTCGACATCCTCAATGCCGACGCCGATTTGCACGACGGCAACGTCGACTGCTCCAATTACGGCTGCTTCGAGGGCATTCCCTCGGCACGCAAGTTGGCAGGGGAGTTCCTGGGCTGCCCCGCCGAGCAGACGCTCGTGCTGGGTTCGTCGAGCCTTTTGATCGAGCATGACATCGCCGGCGTGTTCTGGCGCTGCGGCTCGTGCGGCAGCGATCCTTGGGAGGCTTACGAGGCCGCGCACGACGGCAAGAAGGTTAAGTTCCTGTGCCCTGTTCCCGGCTACGACCGCCACTTTGGCATCACCGCCGACTTGGGCATCGAGAACGTCCCCGTTGCGATGACCGACAATGGCCCCGACATGGACGAGATCGAGCGCCTCGTTGCCGCCGACGATTCCATCAAGGGTATCTGGTGCGTGCCCAAGTATTCAAACCCCACGGGCATCACCTTTAGCGAGGACACCGTGCGTCGCCTGGTCGAGATGCCCACGGCCGCGCCCGATTTCCGCATCTTCTGGGACAACGCCTACTGCGTGCACGACCTGTACGACGAGACCGACGAGCTCGCCAATATCTTCGACCTCGCTCGCGCGGCGGGCACCGAGGATCGCGTGGTGGCCTTCGCCTCGACGTCCAAGATCACCTTCCCGGGCGCCGGTATCGGCTTTATCGGTGCGAGCCCCGCGGTCATCGCCGAGTTCTCCAAGCGCCTGAAGGCAGGCCTTATCAGCGCCGACAAGCTCAACCAGCTGCGCCACGTGCGTTTCCTTCCCACCATCGAGGCGGTCAGGGAGCACATGAAAAAGCACGCCGAGTTCTTGCGCCCGCGCTTTGAGGCCGTTGAGCGCAAGCTCACCGAGGGCCTGGGCGATACGGGTTGCGCCACTTGGACGCATCCCCGCGGCGGCTACTTTGTGAGCTTTGATGGTCCCGAGGGCTCGGCCCAAAAGGTCGCTGCGCTTTGTGCTGACCTGGGCGTCAAGCTCACGCCGGCCGGTGCCACCTGGCCTTATGGCAAGGACCCGCGCGATACCAACATCCGCATCGCGCCGAGCTATCCCACGGTCGAGGACCTGGAGGCCGCGCTCGATGTGCTGGTGCTGGCCGTTAAGCTTGTCGCTGCCGAGCTCGCGCGTGCCGAGCGCGCCTAACGCGCGGCTTCCCGTACTATCCGCACCTTCGATACGTAAAGGAGCATATACATGGATTTGGGTATTTCCACCAACCCCACGCCAGAGCTCTACACCATTAAGGTAACCGGCGAGATCGATATCTCTAACGCCGATAGCCTGCGTAATGCCATCGACCTGGCGCTCGAGCAGCCCACTGAGGCCGTTGAGCTCGATTTTGCCCAGGTGAGCTACATCGATTCGACGGGCATTGGCGTGCTCGTGGGCGCCGCGCACCACGCGGTCGACCACGGCAAGCGCTTTAGCTGCACCAATGTGCAGCCCCCGGTGATGCGCGTGGTCCAGCTGTTGGGTGTCGACCAGGAGATTTCGATCACCGCTGCATAATCTTTGCCCCCAAAAGGGCGTGCCGTTTGGCATATGTTTGTGATGCGCTCGGACGTTTTGGCGTCCGGGCGCTATACTTGACCGAATGAATAGACGAGTTCCGGCCGAATGGCGCGGTGCGGGCTCGACTCACATCGAGCCTTGGAGGTATGTGTGTTTGGTATTGGAGAGGGTGAGCTCGCGATCATCGTGGTCTTCGGCTTTTTGCTGTTTGGCCCGGATAAGCTCCCACAGATGGGCCGCACGATCGGCCGTGCCATCCGTCAGTTCCGCGAGACGCAGGAAAAGATGACGGCCGTTGTTCAGTCCGAGATTATCGATCCGGTAAGTGAGGCCGCTTCGGCACCGGTCAAGCCCAAGAAGACTGCCGTCGATGACGATTCCGATGCAGACGAGGATGCCGTCGAGACGGCTGCGCCCGCAAAGAAGGAGACCTTTGCCGAGCGCCGTGCCCGCCTTGCCGCCGAGAAGGCCGCGAGCGAGGCTGCCGCCGAGGGCGAGGGTGCTGCTGAGGAGTCCGAGGCCGAGGGCGCCGAGCCTGCCGCTGCCGCCGAGCCTGTCGTCGAGCCCGAGCCTGCTGCAGAGCCAGAGTCCGAGCCCGAGCCGGCAGAGCCCACGACGGCTGACCTCTACGCCCGTCGTCCCCGCAAGCGCAAGGCCGTCGTCGACCAGCTCGCTCGCGAGCTCGAGGCCGAGGACGAGGCCGTTGCCGAGGCTGCCACCGCCGACGCCTCGAAGGGAGGCGATGAGTAATGCCTATCGGACCTGCGCGCATGCCGCTCTTCGATCACCTGGGAGAGCTCCGTCGCCGCCTGACTATCGTGGTCGTGTCGGTGTTTGCCGCCGCCATCGTGCTGTATTTCGCCACGCCCGTGGTGCTCGACATCCTGGAAGACCCCATCCGCTCCTTTGTGCCGGACGGTAAGTTCTACATCACCACCACGCTCGGCGGCTTTGGCCTGCGCTTCTCGCTGGCCATCAAGATGGCCGTGGTCATGTGCACGCCCATGATCATCTGGCAGATTCTGGCATTTTTCCTGCCGGCACTGCGTCCCAACGAGCGCAAATGGGTCGTGCCCACGGTGCTCGCCTCGACGGTGCTGTTCTTCCTGGGCGCAATCTTTTGCTACTTCATCATTATCCCGGCAGGCTTTGAGTGGCTCATCGGCGAGACCTCTGCCGTCGCAACCGCGCTGCCCGACCTGGAGAACTACGTCAACATGGAGCTGCTCTTTATGATCGGCTTTGGTGTGGCGTTTGAGCTGCCGCTCATCATCTTCTACCTGTCCGTCTTCCACATCGTGTCCTACGCGGCCTTCCGCGGCGCCTGGCGCTACGTGTACGTGGGCCTGCTTGTGGGCTCGGCTGTGATTACGCCCGACGGCTCGCCCGTTACGCTGGGCCTCATGTATGGTGCCCTGCTCTCGCTCTACGAGATTTCGCTCGCCATTGCCCGCGTGGTCATTACCGCGCGCGAGGGCAAGGAGGGCTTGTTTGTGAGCCGTCTGGACCTGTTCTCGGACGATGAGGACGACGAGGAGTAAATCGGTATGCACGAGGTTGGCATTGTCAACGGCATACTCGATACAGTGATTCGCGCGGCGCGTGGGGCGGGGGCCTCGCGCGCCGTTTTGGTAACGCTGCGTATCGGGGATATGACCGAAGTTGTGCGCGAGGCGCTCGACTTTGCGTGGGAGACATTTCGCGATGAGGACCCGCTCACGCGAGGCTGCGAGCTTGCCGTGGAGGAAGTCCATCCACAAAGCGAGTGTCTGGACTGCGGGGAGGTCTTTGAGCACGATCGCTTCCATTGCCGCTGTCCCCAATGTGGCGGCGCCAACGTGCGTCTGCTGCACGGCCGCGAGCTCGACATCGCAAGTATCGAAATCGAAACCCCCGACGATTAGCCCGCTAGCCATCTGGTGATGGGGTATAAAGGGGCCAAAGTAAGGAGTGCCGAGTATGGCTGAGAAAACGATTGATATCGCGTCGCCGATTCTGTCGCGCAACGAGCGCCTGGCAGATCAGCTGCGACAGCGATTTAAAGAGACAAACACCTATGTGATCAATGTGCTGTCGAGCCCCGGTTCGGGCAAGACCACCACGATCCTGGGCACCAACGAGCGCCTGCGCGACAAGGCCGGCCTGCGCTGTGCCGTCATCGAGGGCGATATTGCCTCGGATGTCGACGCCATCACCATGAAGGAAGCCGGCATGCCCGCCATCCAGATCAACACGGGTGGCCTGTGCCACCTCGAGGGCAACATGATCATGGAGGCCGTTGACGCGTTCGACCAGGCGGTGGGTCTTCAAAATATCGACGTCATCTTTATCGAAAACGTGGGCAACCTGGTCTGCCCGGTCGACTTTGACCTGGGCGAGAACCTGTCCATCATGATTCTCTCGGTGCCCGAGGGCGACGACAAGCCCATCAAGTACCCGGGCATCTTCCAGCACGCCGGCGCGCAGCTGCTCAATAAGGTCGACGTGGCCCCGGCTTTCGATTTTGACATGGATAGGTATACTAGGACACTCGATGACCTCAATCCGCAGGCGCCGCGGTTTGCCGTGAGCGCGCGCAAGGGCGAGGGCATGGATGCCTGGTGCGATTGGCTCATCGGGCAGATCGAGCAAGCAAGGGCGTAAATCGGCCGCCATACGGGCGGGCGTAGCCGCAGAGACACGAGATAGGAGCCTCTTTTGAAGCTCATCATCGCAGAGAAAAACGACGCCGCGCGTCAGATTGCCGAGCGTCTGTCCACGGGCAAACCCAAAAAGGACAAGGTGTACAACACCGCAATCTACCGTTTTGAGTGGAAGGGCGAGGAGTGCGTGACCATCGGCCTGGCCGGTCACATCCTTGCGCCCGATTTTTGCGACAGCGTGCTGTTCGATAAAAAGCTGGGCTGGTATTCGGTTACCGAGGACGGCGAGATGCTACCGGCCGACATGCCCGATGGCCTGGCACGCCCGCCCTACGACACCAAACGCAAGCCGTTTCTTGCCGACGGCATCTCCATCAAGGGCTGGAAGCTCGAGAGTCTGCCGTATCTCACCTGGGCACCCGTCATTAAGCTGCCGGCCGAGAAGGAACTCATCCGCTCGCTTAAGAACCTCGCCAAAAAGTCCGACAGCGTCATCATCGCCACGGACTTCGATCGCGAGGGCGAGCTGATCGGTTCGGACGCCCTCAACAAGGTGCGCGAGGTGGCGCCCGACTTGCCGGTCGCCCGCGCCCAGTATTCTTCGTTTACCAAGGCCGAGATCACGCAGGCCTTCGATAACCTTGTCTCGCTCGACCAGAACCTGGCCGACGCCGGCGAGAGCCGTCAGCACATCGACCTCATTTGGGGTGCGGTGCTCACGCGCTACCTGACGCTCGCCAAGTTTGGCGGCTTTGGCAACGTGCGTTCCGCCGGCCGCGTGCAGACGCCGACGCTTGCCCTGGTGGTCGAGCGCGAACGCGAGCGCATGGCGTTTGTGCCCGAGGACTATTGGCAGATTCGCGGCATGGGCGCCGCGCAAGGCGCTGCCGAGGACGATCGCTTTAAGATCGCGCACAAGACGGCGCGCTTTACCGACAAGGATGCTGCTGAGACGGCGTACGGTCACGTTGACGGTGCCAAGACGGCAACCGTCGCCGCGGTGACCAAGCGCTCGCGCAAGCAGCAGCCGCCCACGCCGTTTGCGACCACCTCGCTGCAGGCTGCCGCCGCAGCCGAGGGTATCTCGCCTGCGCGTACCATGCGCATCGCCGAGTCCCTCTACATGGCGGGCCTCATCAGCTACCCGCGTGTCGACAATACCGTATACCCCGCGACGCTTGATCTGGGCGCTGTGGTGAGTGACCTTGCAAAGATCAACCCGGCGCTGGCGCCCGTGTGCAAAAAGGTCCTCGCCGGCCCCATGAAGCCCACGCGCGGCAAGGTCGAGACCACCGACCACCCGCCTATCTATCCCACGGGCGAGGGCGATCCGTCCACGCTCGACGGCGGCCAGCGCAAGCTCTACGACCTCATCGCCCGCCGCTTCCTAGCGACGCTTATGGGTCCCGCGACCATCGAAAACACTAAGCTCGAGCTCGACGTGAACGGCGAGTCGTTCGTGGCTTCGGGCGATGTGCTCGTGACCCCGGGTTTCCGCGAGGCGTACCCGTACGGACTCAAGCGCGACGAGCAGATGCCGCCGCTGGAGCAGGGCGATACGGTCGACGTGTTCGACATTAAGCTCGAGGCCAAGCAGACCGAGCCGCCCGCGCGCTACAGCCAGGGCAAGCTCGTGCAGGAGATGGAAAAGCGCGGCCTGGGCACCAAGTCCACGCGCGCGAGCATCATCGAGCGCCTGTACGCCGTGCGCTATCTCAAAAACGATCCCGTGGAGCCGAGTCAGCTGGGCATCGCCATTATCGATGCACTGTCGCAGTTTGCCCCGCGCATCACGAGCCCCGATATGACCAGCGAGCTCGATGGCGACATGACCCGTGTGGAGCGCGGCGAGGATACCGAAGAGCATGTCGTGACGCACTCGCGCGCGCTGCTGGCTGGCGTGCTCGACGAGCTGCTCAAGCACACGCAGGAGCTGGGCGACGCCATCAGCGACGCCGTCACGGCCGATGCGCGCGTGGGCGCTTGCCCCAAGTGCGGCAAGGACCTGGTTATGAAGACGAGCGCCAAGACCCGCGGCAGCTTTATCGGCTGCATGGGCTGGCCCGACTGCGATGTGACCTATCCGGTGCCGAGCGGCGTCAAGGTAAGCCCGCTCGAGGGCGAGGCGGCCGTGTGCCCCGAGTGCGGCGCGCCGCGCATTAAGTGCCAGCCGTTCCGCCAGAAGGCCTTCGAGATTTGCGTGAACCCCACGTGCCCCACCAACTACGAGCCCGACCTTAAGGTGGGCGAGTGCAAGGTGTGCGCCGAGGCCGGACGCCATGGCGACCTGATCGCGCACAAGAGCGAGAAGAGTGGCAAGCGCTTTATCCGCTGCACCAACTATGATGACTGCGGCGTGAGCTATCCTCTGCCGGCGCGCGGTAAGCTCGAGGCGACGGGTGAGACCTGCCCCGAGTGCGGCGCCCCCATCGTGGTGGTCAACACGGCGCGCGGCCCGTGGCGCATCTGCGTGAACATGGACTGCCCGACCAAGGAGAAGAAGCCCGCCCGCGGCCGCAAGACCACGACCAAGGCGAGCACGGCCAAGAAGACGACGGCGGCCAAGAAGACGACGGCCAAGAAAGCAACTGCCGCCAAGAAGACGACCGCGAAGAAGTCGACTACCAAGAAAGCAGCCGCCGACAAGTAACGGCGCAGTCGAAACATTGCCCAAAAAAACGAGCGAGGACCCCACGATCCTCGCTCGTTTTTTGACCGGCAGTTAGGGACGTTCCTTTTAATATGAGCAGGACATTGTCAAGAGGCAAAATCGGGCCTGGCCCCAACGATATGGGGTCAGGCCCTCTCCCTATATCAGCCCGTCCGCGGCGACCTCGGCGTGTCTTACCGACGCTCGTCTTTGCAGTTTAATATCCGCCCGCGGCGATCTCTCGCTGGGCAATCCGTTGCTACGGCTGAGGCTTCTACGTCGAACCGACAGTCTGTGCACGCGTGTGGCGCCCTGGGCGCTCGCAGAAAAGGGACCTGAGGTTCGCCTCAACGGCTTCGGATCGAACCGCTTCCGGGGTGACTGGCTTATGTGCGGGGGACCGCCCCCCCTACGCCTCCTCGGCCATGAGGCCGACCGCCCATACCCAGCAGGCGAGCTCGCGCGCCGTGGCCACGTTCGCCTTGTTGCCGTGGACCCCGCGCGCGAGCAGCGCCTCCCGCCTCTCGACCAGCCTCCGCACGCCCTTGGCGGCATGCCTCCGGGCGCCCCGGTCCGGGGCCTGGCCCCTGGCGAGGTCCTTCGGCCGCCCCGAGCACGTCAGGTAGTGCCACGCGGCCTCGACCAGCGCCTTCCTCAGGTGCTTGTTGCCAGCCTTGGTGATCGCGCCCCTGCGGTCGCTCTCCCCGCTGGAGTGCTCGGAGGGCGTCAGGCCGACCCACGCCGCGAACGAGCGGGCATTCCTGAACCTCGAGAACTCGCCGGCCTCGAACACGAGGTCGGCGGCGGACGCGGTGTCCACGCCCTTGAGGCAGCGGAGGGAGTCGACCCTCTTCCTCCACCTGGGCTTGCGGGCCTCGGCCTCGACGAGCCCCTCGAGCCTCGCCTTCTCCTCCGCCGCCCGCCTGACCGCGTCGACATAGTAGGCGAGCACGTCGTTGTCGGCCCCCTCCGCGAACCTTATCGACTCGATCCAGGACCAGTGCGCCCGGGTCCAGTTGCCCTTCCTGCGGCCGGTGGGCGTCCTCTCGTCGAAGACGAGCCCGTGCCTGAGCAGGAACTTGGAGAGCCGCTGCTTCGAGCGCGAGAGGTCGTCCCTCGCGTCCTCGAGCGCCCTGGTCAGGTCGCGGGCGGCCTCGCACTCGTCGTCGGGGACCCACACCTCGACCACGTTGCCGACCGACAGCATGCGGGCGAGGAACTCGGCGTCGTTGCGGTCGTTCTTCCTGCGCCTGTCCGCGCTGGGCTTGATCATCTTCGAGACGGCGCCGACCACGCAGTCGACCCCCAGGCCGGAGAGCCTCTTCTGCAGGTCGAAGCCCGTGACCCCGGACTCGTACACGCACCTGGCCCTGGGGTCCACGGAACGGACCCACTCCGCGACGGCGCCGGCGTCGTAGCCGAAGGTCGCGGCACGTACCTCCCCGGTCATGACGTCGAGGGAGACGGCCTTTATCGAGCGGGCGTGGACGTCGAGGCCGATGAAGGTGGTAGTATCGAGCATGGGAGCCCCTTCCATGAATGCGGCGTGGCCGCCACGGTTGGATTAGACACTCACCATTGTCGGCCTAATCCGCGGTCTTTCGTGCAGCAGGGGCTCTCAATGTTTTTATGTCCTGCTCATATCGTCTCTGCCGGCAGTTTAGGAACGTCCCTAACTGCCGGCTCGGGAACGACAAAGCGCTAGTTCACTTCGACGGGTTTGGCGCCGGGGTAGCGCTCCTCAAAGTCTAGGCGGTACTTATTGTCATTGGTGCCCGCCACGTTGTCGCGCGACAGCGGCGCCACGATCTCATTCTTGTGATCCGCAGGCTTGGTGTATTTCAGGCTGATCTCCCAGGCATCACAGATCGCATCGATGCGGTGATCCAGGTCGTCGTACAGAGCAATGATGTCCTTCCACGAGCTGTAGTTCTTAGAGCTTGTGGGGACGTCCAGGTCCTCGACGATATCGTAGTACTGCTCGATGGTGTCTTCCGTGCGCTCGGCGACGTCGGCGAGATTTTGACGGGCGGTACGGTCCTCTTCCAGATAACCGCCATTGAACGCCTCTGCGCAGGCACGGACCTGGTTATCGAGATCTTCGAGCAGGTCGTAGTATTCGCTCAGGCGACGGTAGAGGTTTTGCTCGGAGAGGGTCGCCTGGCTGCCACCCTCGTCATCATCGTCGTCATCGTCAAAAAGGCTATTGGGGTCGTCGAGAGGCTTGAGGTCATCATCGTCAACATCATGGTGCAGCTTAGTAATCTCGGCAGTCGTTTGCGTGGCGGCGTTGTCGAAAGGCTTGATCACAAAAAAGATGACCAAGGCGATGATAATTGCCACGAGCACAGCGATAACGGCGATAAGCGCCTTGGTGCTGCTCTTTTTGGCGGCGGGGGCCTGCGGTGAATCAGGCGCGTACGTAGATGCCGGTTGCTGTTGGGGCGGGGTGTCCGCGACGGGTATGCGCTGCGTCGTTTCGACCGCTGCGGGGCTGGCGGCGGGGTCGGGGCGATAGGCGAGGGGGTCGTCCGGCTTAGCTTGCGGCGTATCGAGGAAGCCGGTCTGCTCAAACGCGGGTTGGCCATTGCTTGCGGTTGTCTGCTCAACGGGTGCACCGCATGAGGTGCAGAACTTGGCATCATCTGCAAGAAGTTTGCCGCACGAGGCGCAATACCGAGACATTGCCACTCCTTTCGCCACATTTCAATGCAATACGACGATTATACCCAGCGCTCAAAAAAGTCGGCAGTTAGGGACGTTCCTTTTCTGCCGGCACTTTAGGAACGTCCCTAGCTGTCGCCTAGTCATTTAAGAGCGTCCCCAATGACTACCCAATGACTAGTGGCGGCGGGCGTTGAGTTCGCCGGCCAGTTCGTCGAGGGTGATGCCGTAGCGCTCAAGCGTCACGAGCAAGTGGTAGACCAGGTCACCGGCCTCGTAGCGAATGTGATCGTGGTCGTTATCCTTGCAGGCCATGATGACCTCGCTCGCCTCCTCGGCAAGCTTCTTGAGCAGCTCGTCCTCGACGTCGGTCAGCAGGCGAGCGGTATAGCTCTCCTGCGGCGATGCGTCGCGACGGCCGTGAATCACCTCGGCGAGCCCCGTCAGCGTCTCACCGATATTTCCGTCCTGAACGTTTGCGGTGCGCACACCCATAGTTCAATCCTTTCTGGTTGGCCGAGCGTCCAATCGAGCGCCCGCCCTACGCGAGTTTCTTAAAGAAGCAGGTACGGTTGCCGGTATGGCAGGCCGGACCCGGCGAGTCAACCTTGACCAGCAGCGTATCGCTATCGCAGTCGGCCCAAAGCTCCTTGACCTCCTGCATGTTGCCGCTCGTCGCGCCCTTGTTCCAGAGCTCCTGGCGGCTGCGGCTCCAAAACCACGTGGTACCGGTCTTGAGCGTCAGCCCCACCGATTCCTCATTCATCCAAGCAACCATAAGCACCTCGCCGGTGTCATACTGCTGAACCACACAAGGAATCAACCCCTTGGCGTCGTATGTAAGCTTTGAAGGATCGGTTATCTCTTCCATTTTTCTCCCCAATTAAAACCTCGCAGGTCGGCGAGGGTTGTCCAGGTGCCGCAGGTTGCCGCGAAAGAGGAGCGACGCGTACTTTGGTACGCGAGCGACGGTTTGAGCGGCAAGATGCGGTGCCTGGGCAAGCCGCAGCGCTAGAAGTCCAACCTGACAGGAATGCCCTGCGATGCCATATACTCCTTCACCTGGCGAATGCTGAACGTCCCAAAGTGAAAGACGCTCGCCGCCAGCACGGCATCGGCCTCGCCCTCGATCACGCCCTCGGCAAAATGTTCGAGCGTGCCCACGCCGCCGCTCGCAATCACCGGAATCGGCACCGCGCGCGCCACGGCGCGGGTGAGCGCCAGGTCAAAGCCAGCCTTGGTGCCGTCGCGGTCCATGCTGGTCAGCAGGATCTCGCCGGCGCCGCGGCGAGCCGCCTCCTCGGCCCACGCCACCGCGTCGATGCCCGTGGCGTTGCGGCCGCCCGCCGTGAAGACCTCCCACTTGTCGGCACCAGATGCGCCGGGCAGGCCCACGCGCTTGGCATCGATCGCCACGACCACGGCCTGGCTGCCAAACGCCGCGGCAGCCTGGCTGATCAGCGACGGATCGCGCACGGCGGCAGAGTTGAGCGACACCTTATCGGCACCGGCGGCAACCATGGTCCGCATGCCCGCCAAGTCGCGGAAACCGCCACCCACGGTATAGGGAATAGCGAGCTCCTCGGCCGCATGCGCCGCCATCTCGATAGTCGTCGCACGGTTGTCGCTCGTGGCGGTAATGTCCAGGAAGACGACCTCGTCCGCACCCTCGCGGTCATAGGCACGCGCCAGCTCCACCGGATCGCCCGCATCGCGTAAGCTCACAAAGTTGACGCCCTTGACCACACGACCGTCCTTGACGTCCAGGCAGGGAATCACACGTTTGGTAAGCATGGGCTACTCCTCCCCTCGGGCGGCGGCCAGCGCCTGTACCAGCGTAAAGTTGCCCTCGTAGAGCGCGCGACCGGTAATAGCACCTTCAATCGCGCCCTCACCCACTGCGGCCAGCGCGCGGATATCGTCGAGCGTCGAGATGCCGCCCGATGCCACGACGGGAAAGCCCGCGACCTCGGCCACATGGCGATACGCCGCCACATCGATGCCCGTCTGCATGCCATCGCGCGCGATGTCGGTATACACCAGATGTTTAAAGCCCAGCTCGGTGAGCTGCGCCACGGCATCGTCGAGTGACACGCCCGCGCCATCACGCCAGCCGTTCACCTTGACCTGGCCGTCGCGGGCGGCAATGTCAGCCACCAACAGCTCGCCAAAGCCTTTGGCCGCCACCTCGGCAAAACCCGGCTCGGTCACCAGCACGGTGCCCAGTGCGATGCGGCGCGCACCGTAGCCGGCCAACTCGTCGATGCGCGCGAGCGAGCGGACGCCGCCGCCTACGTCCACGGACAGACCGTTGACGCCGCAGATGGCCTTAATCGCCGCCGAGTTGGCAGCGCATGTGTCCTCGTCCTCGCCAAAGGCAGCGGACAGGTCGACGACGTGCACCCAGCTTGCGCCCTGCTCGGCAAACGAGCGAGCAACGGCCACGGGGTCGTCGGAATATACCTTGCAGCGACTCCGGTCGCCGCGCTCCAGGCGCACGACCTTGCCGCCGATCAGATCGATTGCGGGAAACAGGATCATCGGCCGGCCTCCTCGACGATGTTGACGAAGTTCTTAAGGATGCGCTGACCCAGCGCGGAGGATTTCTCGGGATGGAACTGGCAACCCCACACGTTGCCATGGCGCACGATGCACGGGAAGCTCCGCGTATAGTGCGTGCGCGCCAGCACATCGGCGGCATCGGAATCGTCGGCCACCGCGTAGCTGTGGGTGAAGTACATGTTGGCACCCTCGGCAAAACCAGTAAGCAGCGGATCGGCCGCACCGGCGGGCGTCATGTGCACCTGGTCCCAGCCCACGTGCGGCACCTTCAGGCGGCTCGACTCCAGGCGCGTGCACGAACCGCGCATAATACCCAGGCCATCGACCCAGAGGGCACCGGCCCGCTCGGAGGCGTTGCCGTCGGCGACCGCGCTCTCGCTCGCAGGAACGCCCTCGTTGCCGCGCTCAAAAAACAACTGAAGGCCCAGGCAGATGCCGAGCAACGGAGTTCCGGCGGCAACGGCGTCGAGCACCGCGTCCGCCTCGCCGCCCTCGCGCATAAAGGCGACCGCGTCGTAAAACGCGCCCACGCCCGGGATGACCAGGCCGTCGGCGTTGCGGATCTGCTCCGGATCGTCCGACGTGCAGGCGGCGGCACCGGCGCGCGCAAGCCCGCGCGCAACGCTCGACAAGTTGCCCTTGTGGTAGTCGACAACCACGATCTTCGGTTCGCCCACGCGACCCCTCCCTTATCTCATCGTCCAAAACCACCACAAAGGGGACAGGCACCTTCGTAGTGGTTTTTGCCTTTGTTGCGGTTACAGCGAGCCCTTGGTGCTGGGGATGCCCTGCACGCGGGGATCGAGCTCGCAGGCGTGGCGCATCGTGCGGCCCACGGCCTTAAAGGCGGCCTCGATAATGTGATGCGAGTTGCCGCCCGCCAGCTCGCGCACGTGCAGCGTGAGCTTGGCATCGCGCGCAAAGGCGTAGAAGAACTCGACGGCCAGCTCGGTATCGAAGCTGCCCACGCGCTCGGTCGGCACGGGCAGCTCGCAGTAGGCCTGCCCGCGGCCCGAAATATCAACAGCAGCCATCACAAGCGTCTCGTCCATGGCGATCGCCGCGTCGGCAAAGCGCGTAATGCCCGCCTTGTCGCCCAGCGCCTGGCAAAACGCCTCGCCCAGCACAATACCCGTGTCCTCGACGGTGTGATGTGCATCGACCTCGACGTCGCCCACCGCGTGCACCGTCAGATCGAACAGACCATGGCGGCCAAAAGCGTTGAGCATGTGGTCGAAATACGGCACGCCGGTCGAGATATCGCACACGCCAGATCCATCCAGGTCGAGCTTTACGACAATGTCGGTCTCGCCCGTCTTGCGGGTTACCTCGGCATAGCGGTCCATCTACATCTCCTCCTTCACCAGCGCGGCAAACGCTGCCAGCACCTCGTCGTTTTCCTGCGGGGTGCCCACGGTAATGCGCAGGCAGTCCGCGAGCCCCGGCGCGTAGCTAAAGTCGCGCACCAAAATTGAATACTCGTCGCGCAGGCGCTCGCGCACGCGCGTGGCATGCGGCGTGCGCACGAGCACAAAGTTCGCCGCGCTCGGCCACGCCTCCACGGGCAAGCCCTCGGCAGCCATCACGCGCAGAGCGGCCAGCTCGCGCTCACGCTCGGATGCGACCTGCGCCACCACAGGTGCGTAGGCATCGCGGGCACGCACGCAGGCAAGTGCTGCCGCCTGGCTCAGCACGTTGACCGAATAGATCTGGCGAATCGCCGCGAACACGTCGATGACCTCGGGCGCCGCGATCACATAGCCCAGGCGCGTGCCGGCGGCGCCGAACGCCTTGGACAGTGTATGCAGAATCACCAGGTTAGGATGCTCGGCAATAAGGCCTTGCGCCGTAGTTGCCGCGCCAAACGAATCGTCGGCAAACTCCACGTAGGCCTCGTCGACCATGACCATGCCGGGGCACGCATCGCACAGCGCCGCGACAAAGTCGAGCGGCGCCACGTCGCCCGTGGGATTGTTGGGTGAGGTCACGATCGCCAGGTTGCACTCGGGTGCGGCCGCGAACACAGCCGCCTGGTCGAGCTCAAAAGTTGCCGGGTCGCGCCACACGTCGCGCACCTCGGTCTGACAGAGCGACGCAAAGAACGCGTACTCGCTAAAGCACGGCGGGCAGTTGAGCAGGGTCCGCCCCGCGCCGCCAAACGCCAGCAGGAAGTTATAGAGTAGCTCGTCGCCGCCGTTGCCCACGCAGATGTTCTCGCGCGTCACGCCATGCCAGGCAGCAAGCTCGTCGCGCAGGTCGTTGGACATGGGATCGGGATAGCGGTTGAGCGGTGCGGCAGCCAAGGCCGCATCAACCGCCTCGCGCACGCCGGCCGGCACGGGATAGGTGTTCTCGTTGGCCGAAAGATTGATGCGCGTGGGCGTAAAGTTGGGATCGTAGGGCTCGATGCCGGTCAAGTAGGGCTGGACGAGCTCCTTCATGCGGGGCGTCAGCTCGGCCATATTAGGCCTCCTCGCCGGTCGCGCCAGCGGCACCGCCCGCAGCCG
>USQE01000005.1 GCA_900556675.1 uncultured Collinsella sp. | reverse complement strand
TGGCCAGATCGGCAAGGACCTCTTCGTGGCTCTCCATGTCGCGCACCTTGACCTTGCCGGCGGCAAGCTCGTCGCCGCCCAGGACCAAGATGAGCTTGGCGCCTACCTTATCGGCCTGCTTAAACTGGGCCTTAAGCGAACGGCCCTGATAGTCGGCCTCGGTCACGATGCCTGCGGCGCGAAGCTCCTGCGTAATGGCAAAGACGTTCTGGCGCAGTTCCTTGCCGGCGTTGGCGACATAGACGCACGGGGCCTCCTCGGCACCCAGATCGCTGCCAAAGGCCTGCAGGGCCAGCAGGGCGCGCTCAAAACCGACGGCAAAGCCGACGCCCGCCGTGGGCTTGCCACCCTCGAGCTCGACCAGACCGTCGTAGCGGCCGCCGCCGCCGATGGAGCCGACGCCGGCGCCAGGGGCCTCGACCTCAAAGACAGTACGGGTGTAGTAGTCCAGGCCGCGCACCAAGGTGGGATCCTCGACATACTCGATACCGGCGGCATCCAGATAGCGCTTGACCTGCTCGTAGTGCTCGCGGCACTCATCGCACAGGTTGTCACCCATCAGCGGAGCCTCGGCCATGATCTCGCGGCAGTGGTCGTTCTTGCAGTCGAAGGCACGCAGCGGGTTGAGCTCGGCGCGCTCGCGGCACTCATCGCACATCTCGTCGGCGTGATCGAGGATGAACTGCTTAACCTGCTCGCGATAAGCCGGACGGCACTGGGCGTCACCCATCGAGTTGATGAGCAGACGAAGCTTGGAAAGATCGAAGCCCAGGCGCTTGTAGAACTCCATGAGCATGATGATGCACTCGGCGTCTGCCGCCGGATCGGGAGCGCCGAGCCACTCGATGCCTACCTGGTGGAACTGACGCAGACGGCCCTTCTGGGGACGCTCGCCGCGGAACATGGCCTCGGCGTAGTACGCCTTAAACGGCGTGGAGCCCTGGGGCACCAGATTGTTCTCGACGACGGCGCGCACCACGCCGGCCGTGCCCTCGGGGCGAAGTGCCAGGCGCTGCTTGGGCTTGAGTTTGGTGTCGGTGCCCTCGGTAAAGACGCGCTCCAGGTTGGCACCGCTGAACACGCGGAACATCTCCTTGCGCACGACGTCGGTCGACTGGCCGATACCGTGGACAAACACGTCCACCTGCTCGATCGCGGGCGTCTCGATAGGCTTAAAGCCAAACGGCTCGAACACGCCGGCCGCAATCTGTTGCATCTTTTGCCAGGCGCGCATCTCGGCGCCGATAAGGTCGCGGGTTCCCTCCGCCTTCTGTGCCTGCATGGGCAAACACCTTTCTTTTGTATCGCGTCATAGGTAACGGTCATTATACGGCACAAAAACAAAACGCGGCGGCGCGTCTGACCGAACGAGGGTATGGGGACTCGTTCGGCCAGATGCGCCGCCGCTGTTTGTGATCCGTTTTCCTCCGTCCCCTTCGGATCACGTGATCTGTTGGGAACGGAGGAAAACGGATCATTTCGTAGGCCCGTGGCCGCCCTGGAAACCGAATGATGGTACGAGCATCCATTCGGCTTCCAGGGCAGCCACAGACAGAACGGGACGAACAAAAAAGAGCGACGAGCGTCTACTCCCCCGCCACGCTCGCGCGCAGCTTGGCGGCGATGGGCTCGGATGCCAGCAGGAACACGAGCATGACCACGGAGCACGCCAGGCACACGATCCAGGTGCTCGCAAAGGAGCCCGAGACGGCAAAGAGCACGTAGACCTGCCACAGCTCACCGACAAAGCTCATGCCGGCAAGCACCGCCGAGGTAGCGATAACGGTAAGCGAGCCCAATACGCGGCTACTCACCTTATCGGCAACATGGCCGATAACGAGCGAGCCCACGACACTCACCACGGTGGAGATGGCATTGGAGACGTTGTACTGCGCAAGGGAAATACCCAGGTCGCTGACGATCAGCGGCTGGAACAGGCTCATGCAATTGACAAAAATCGTGTAACACGTGGCCATGATCACGAAGCCGGAGGCCACCACGAGCCAGCCGGGGAAGAACTTACGCTGCTGGGGCATACTGCTCCTTTTAGACAAACGAATAGCCTGCGCCGGGCGCCGGTAGTGCCCAAGATTGCCTTGAAAGACAAGGGCATAGGCCTTACGGCCATGCCCGCAGGCTTGAAAAGCAAGGTTGGGTGCTACCGGTGGTCGGCGATATAGCCCAAAGCGACGGCGGTATAGGCCGCGGCACCGAGCGGCAGCTCGGCATCGTTAAAACGTGCCTTGGGATGGTGCTGGGCAAAGTGTTCGTCCGTGTCGGTTACGGCCGCGCCCACGGTAAAGTACGCACTCGGAATCTCGCTCGAGATAAGCGCGAAGTCCTCACTCGCCATGGCATGGAAAAGCGGCAAGAAAGCCGCCTTGGGCAGCACTGCGCCCACGTAGCCAAGCGACGCCTGAGTCATATCGCTGTCGAGTACAAGCGGCGGAACATCCGAAAGTGTCTCGATGGTCGCCGGCGTACGATAGGTCGTGGCAACGCCGTTAACGACCTCCGCGATGCGGGTCTTTAGGTGAGCCATGAGCTCAACATCAAAGCCGCGCAGCGTTCCCTCGAGCACGCAGGTGTCGGGGATGACGTTGGCCGCTTGGCCACCGGCAAACTTACCCACGGTCAGTGCGACCTCCTTGGCCGCCGGCACTTCGCGAGCGATAAGCTCCTGAAGCGCGAGGTGCACATGCACGCCGGCCGTGATGGGGTCGATGCAGATCTCGGGGCTCGAGCCATGGCCGCCCTTGCCCTGAAGCGTGATGCGGAAACCGTACACGCCCGAGAGCGCCGGGCTGCCGTAGAGCACCAGGCCGAGCGGCGATTGGCTGTTGACGTGCATGGCAAAAGCCGCCTGGGGACGCGGGTTCTGCAGCAGACCATCGGCGATGGCGGCGCGGGCACCCTCAAAGGTTTCCTCGCCCGGCTGGAACAGCAACTTAACCGTGGCATTGGCGTCGACAAGCTCCGCCTCGCGCGCCTTGAGCATACGGGCTGCACCAAGCAGCGCCGTCGCGTGCATATCGTGTCCGCATGCGTGCATGCAGCCGTTCGTAGAGGCGAAAGGCTCGCCTGACTCTTCGGCAACGGGCAGGGCATCCATGTCGCCACGCAGCATAACGACCGTACCGGCCTGTTCGTCCGTGCAGACGCCATTGCCCTGGGCCGCGACGGCACCGGCGCCGACAAGGCCCACAACACAGGAACCATCGACGAGCGTCGCAAATGGGATATCCATCTCGGTCAGGCGCGCTTGAATATACGCAGAGGTCTGCGGGAGGCTATTGCCCAGCTCGGGCATCTGGTGTAAATCGTGTCGCCACGCAGCGAGCTCGTCTGCAAAAGCCTGAGCTTCTGCAACAAGACCGTCACCGATAGCGGCCTGCGCCGCCGCGGTGGCCTTGGGCGCTGATTGCGGTTGAAGATCGGACAGTGCTGGTGCCATAGATGCCCCCCAGTAACGTTTTTGCAGCAAGCACTTTGATAGCGTAAAGTGCAAAGTACTACTTTAAGGGCGACGCATAAAAAATGCCGCCCCGGGAGGGCGGCGCAACAAGTTGTTTACAATTGCGGGCGCGGCTTTTTGCGCAAAAAATCGAAGTGAGTCTCGCTCAAGATAATCGACAGGAAGATAAGCACGAAGCCGGCGAGCAGACGCGAGGTGAGCGCCTCCCCCATCAGCAGCACCGAAAACAACACGCCCGAAGGGGACTCCATCGAAAGGAGCAGCGAGCCCGTCGAAGCCGGGACATGCGCCAGGCCGACGTTTTGGATGAGCAGAGCCACGCATGTGCAGCCCACCGAGAGAAACGCCATCGCAGTGATAAAGCTCGGCGTCCACACGGACAGAGGCGCTTGGGTCTCGAATAGCAGCGACGTTGCCAGGCTCAGCACGCCGTTGCCCACAAACATCCAAAACGTGATGACGTTGATGTCCATTTTGCGACCGTACTTGGCGGTCACCGCCATCTGGATGGCGAAAAAGACCGCACCCGCCAGCGTAATGACGTCACCGATGTTGAATTCAACGCTATCGAGCGCCACCAAACCAATGCCCGCCAAGCACAGCAGTGCCGCGCCCAGGTTATAGCGGGTGAGTTTTTCGCCGCTCAGAAAATAGCTCGCGAACGGCACAAGGATGCAGTACGTGCCCGTCAAAAAAGCATTCTTGCCCGCCGTAGTATGTGCCAGACCGACCGTCTGCAACGCATAGGCCGCCCACATGAGCACGCCCATACTCAGGCCAACGATCAGGTTGCGAGCGTTGAAATGTGCAATGATGCGCTTGTGGAAGACGGCAAACATGACCAACGCTGCGGGCAGAAAGCGTACATAGAGCAGCGCGAACACCGGAATGGTGCCGAGTGCGTCCTTCATAGTGGTAAAGGAGTAGCCCCAGATGACCGCCACCGAAAGGAGCAGAACCTTCCAGAACAGCGGAGAGCGTGCGCCGGCGCCGCGGAAGGTGCCGCCCGCGCCCAGGTCTTCACGGGCTACAGGGCTATCGGGCAAGTTTTCGATTTCGTTGGCAGCGTATTGGGCCATGGAACATCCTCGCACTCAATCTGGGCGTGGTGTCCGCACGCGTATGGCTGCGTGCCGCCTCATGGTCAAATAAAAACGGGGCGCACCGGACCCCCGGCACGCCCCGCTACTGTAACAACAACCAAGCAACCCGTGCAATTCACTACGCTAAAGCATCGGGTTGGAAGGCCTCGATGTTCCGACGGCGTTTACGTCGCTGCATTAAATCAATTTGGTTGACTCCAGCTTTTCGATGATCCAGTCGTTGGCTTTGATAACCGGGCGACGGAAGACGACGCCCAGGGCCAGCGACGGAATCAGATAGCTCGCCAGAATGCCCAACTCAACCCAGTACTCCATATGGTAGGCACCGGCCATGGCGGCGTGCATGGCGTTGATGCCGTGGGTAAACGGCAGGAACGGGTAGATCGCCTGGAACACGGGGCCGGTCATCTCGATGGGGAACGTACCGCCCGAACCGCCGACCTGCATGACCAGCAGCACGACGGCGAGGGCCTTACCGATATCGCCAAACGATACCGTAAGCGTGTAGACGATATTGGAGAACACGAGACTCGCGACCCAGCCCGCCAGCACAAACTGCAGCGGGTCGTCGCACTGGATGCCAAAGAACAGGATGTCGCCCGCACACACGAGCGTTGCCTGCAGCAGAGCCAGACCACCAAAGAACAGGTAGCGACCCAGGTAGATCTCGTGCAGGCGCACGGGGATGAGCTCGTTGATAAGCTCATCGTCAACCGAGACCTTCATCATGGCCGCCAGTACGATCGAGCCGACCCAGAGCGACAGAATCGTATAGAACGGCGCCATGGCCGAGCCGTAGTTGCGGATCGGATAGACCGGCTTGCGGTCGAGCGCGACGGGGCCGGAAAGCGACACGGCCAGACCCTCGGGATCATTGCCGATCATCGTCTTGATCGTAGCGAGGTCATCCGACATCAAGGCGCCGTCGAGCTCGTCCTTAAACGCGCTGATCTTGTCCGACGCCTCGCCCAGCTGATCGGAAGCCTTGTTGACCAGCTTTGCAGCCTTGGAGAGGCCCTTTGCCAGCGAACCGGAAGCAGCGGTCAGGCCGTCTACGGCGCTATCCAGGTCGCCCGAGATGCCATCAAGCGAGTCCAAAACGCCCGAAACCGTCTTCTTGAGCTCCTTGGCCTTAACCGAGAACGTGGAATCGTAATCGGATTTGGCACCCGCGATGCCGGCCTTGGCATCAGCGATGGCCTGATCGACCTCGGCACGCGAGTTGTTGACCTCGGCCATGCTATCGGAGAGAGACTTCGCGGTAGCCGCCAGATCCTTGGCATTGTTGCGGTACTCAACGGCGATTCTGCCCAGCGACGTCGCGGCGGACTTGAGGCCGTCCTTCAAATTCTCATCGCTCACCTGGTCGGCAAGGCTGCGGAGCTGATCGGCCATCGCATCGATATCCTTGGCGCGCGCATTGAGGGCCGCAGCGGCATCGTTGAGTTGGGACACCGTAAGGTCGACATGCTGGTTTGCGGTGTCGAACGCCTTCGCGAGCTCGGCAGACACATTGTCGAACGAACCCGCACTTCCATCGATTGCGGCATCGATGGCATCGTTTGCCGCCTTAAGCGCTTCTTTGGAATCATCGATGCCGCTTTTGGCATGTTCCATGAGCTGCTTTGTCGACTCATCGACGGCACCGGTCTGCTTGAGCATGCCGCTCGCCGACGTCAGCGAATCGGACGTGGAGCTCAAAATGCCCGCCAGCGACGAAGCATTTGCCTGAACGTCTCGCAGGTCCTCAATCGAATCGCCGAGCGTCGAGGACAGGTTGGCGATAAAGTTACCCACCTGGTCGGTGCTCATGTAATCGAGCAGGCTGGACACCGTCTTAAGACCGATCGTCGTAATGGTCTCGGTAAAAGTTTTGTTAACCTGGCTCTGGACGGCGCTCGAACCCTTCTCGGTCACGATCTGCGCAATGGCGTTGGCCTTCTGATTCTCGTAGAACTCGATATCGGCATGCTTCACGTCGGTCGAGAAAAGCGTCATCATGTCAGCGCTAAACGTTTTGGGGATAACGACGGCAGCATAGTACGCGCCCGACTTAACGCCCTCGATAGCCTTTTCGCGATTGTTGAGCACAACCCAATCGAAGCTCTCGTTGCCGCGTAGGGTGGCGGTCACGTTTTCGCCCACGTTAACCTCGACGGGGATCAAATCGCTCTCGTAACCCTCATCGGTGTTGACCACAGCGATCTTAAGATTGCCGGTGTTGCCGTACGGATCCCAGCTGCCGGCGATGTTAAACCACGCGTACAGACACGGTACGATAATGAGGCCCATCACGACAACCAAGCCGATCACGGAGCGAGACACGTTTTGGACATCGCGCTTAAACAGATGCAGGATGTTCTTCATTTATGCCTCACCTCCTTTGGAGTGCTTGCCAAGCGCGGTGGTATCTCCATCATTTGTGGCTGTGCTGTCGCTGCCCTGAGATTTATGGTGCGAGCCGATATGCGGCAAGCGGCCCGTGGACTGATCGCCGCCCTTGGCACCACGCTCGCTGGCGTTGAGGCCAAACATGTAGCGGGCGGCAGGAATGGCGGCCGTGTGTTCGCGCATCTCGCGACGCAGGTCCTCATCCGAAAGCGCCGAGATGCGCATCTGGGTATTGAGGCTCGCTCGGATATATTCGATATTGATAAGCCAGCCGCAGATGGCAATAACCGAGATGATCCAAATGACAAGCAGGATGATCTTGCCGTTATTGTCGATATCGAGAACCGTCGACAGGACAAAGAGCAGGACCTGAACGCCCACCACGGCGGCAAAACCGCCCTTGATGTAGTACGGGTAGCGATGTTCAAAGGCGACCGCATGATCGAGCAGTTCGCGACGGTACGAATCGGAATCGAGCATGACGCGCATGGCCGTGCGCAGCGAGTAGCGCTGGCGCGGCAGGTCGTTGGACTCGCAAATCATCATACCGGTCGTGGAGAGCTGTTTATCAAAGAGCAGGTTAAGGTTGAGCAGCAGCGGACGCAGCTGCAGGCCGATAAAGAGCGCCACAATCAAGAACACGCCCAGAATGCACAGGTTAAACAGGTAGTTGAACGAATACATGCCGCCGACCGTCTCGCGCAGCAGATTGATGCCGTAGGTAAAGGGCAGCAGCGGGTGCAGCCACTGGAAGAAGCCGGGCATCATCTCGATGGGGTACATGCCCGACGAACCCGGGATCTGCACGATGACGAGAATGACGCCGATAGCCTTGCCGATATGCTTAAACGTGGTGGACAGCGCATAGATGATATTGACGTAGGTGAACGAAATGGCGATGCCGCCCAGCACGAACAGCAGCGGGCTGACGCACTGCACGCCAATCACCAGATCGCCTACCGTAACGATGATGGCCTGCAACGCGCCCAGGATCACCATGAGCAACCAGCGGCCAAAGTAGCCTTGGCGCGCCGTAAAGCTGCCAACACCTTCACGGTCGACCTCGAGCTTGTAAATGGCGATGAGCACATAGCCGCCCACCCAAAGCGCCAGATTGGTGTAGAAGGGAGCGATGCCCGAGCCAAAGCTCTTGACCGGATAGATTGACTTGGACGTCAACTCAACCGGAGACGCCATGAAATCTGCCACGTCATTGACATCGACGCCCATCAGATCGGCCAGCTCGCCCATGGACTCGGAGGTCTGCAGCGCCGCGATGTCATTGGCGGCGGTTGCAAGCTTGTCCTGGACCTTGGCAAGCGAGGAATCGGTCTGGGACAGCGTGGTCTTGGCCTGGCCGAGCGTAGCGCTAAGCTGCGCCAACGTGCCGCGCGCATTTGCAAGTGTAGGTGTCATACCCGAGACGATACCGGTCAGGTCGCCCGAAACGGCAGCAAAAGAGTCGAGCGCGCTCGAGGCCTTCGGCAGCGCGTTTTGGCCCAAGTCCGTCTGGGCTTGGCCAAGGTTGGTCGCACCGGTATGAATTGCGTTATTGATAGCGTCACTGGCACCCGAAACAGCCGCTGCGTCATTCGCCATGGCGCTCGACTGCGCGGACAGACCGTCCTTGATGCTCTGAAGCTTTTCATTCTGCTCTCGAAGCAAATCGATGGTCGATACAATGCGCGCGTCAATTTCCTCGGAACCTGTCGACGTGTCATTGGCGAGAATCTCCAAGTGCCCGATAACGGCCTTATTGTGGTCGATCGTCGCTTGAAGAGACTCGAGCGAGTTGTCGATACGGGTGGTCGTAGATGTGACCGCGCCCGTCAGCTTGCCGATGGCAGCGTTCGCAGAGGCCGACGTCTTGGTGAGCGCAAGGCTGCCTTCCGAGAGCGCCTTGGAGAGCGAGGTGATGGAGTTGCCCGCCGTGGTGCGAGCTTCGCTCAGCAGGTCGTTGCCCTGGGAGATCGCCTGCGTCAGCGACGGTGCCTGGCCTTGCAAGCCGGCAAGTGCCGCATCAGCCGAGGCGATAGCGCCACTCGTCTTATCGATGGCGGCATTCATATCGCCAATCGAATCGCGCACCTCGCCCAAGGTGTCGGACGCCTCGGACACCGAACTTGCCAGCGAGTCCTGAGTCTGGGTTGCCTTGTCCTTTAAATCGACACCGGCATCCTTGGCGATACCGGCAACAGTCTTGCCTACCGTAGAGACAAATTCCGAGTTGATCTGCTCCTCGATGGTGTTTGCACCGGTATCGGTAACCTTGGGCGCAATGGCGCTCTTCTTCTCATTGACGTAGTACGTGAGCTTGGGCTGATGGTAGTTGCCGTCGAGCATCGAAACCAGGTTATCCGAGAAGTTCTTGGGAATCACGATAGCGGCATAGTACTCGCCGCTCTCGACGCCCTCCTTGGCATCGGCCGTCGAGTCGACGAACGTCCAGCCCAACTGATGATTCTCCTTGAGCTGGTCGACCACTTTGTCGCCAGCGTTGAGCTCACCCACCAAGTCGTTTTGGGTGCCTCGATCGTTGTTGGCGATGGCAATCTTGATACCCTGGGTGTTTCCGTACGGATCCCAGTTGGCCACGATGTTGTACCAGGCATACAGCGAGGGAATAACGCACACGCCAAGGGTAACCACCAAGGCGACGGGGTTCACAAGCAGTCGCTTAATGTCGCGCTTAAATATCGCAAAGGACACCTTTGCATTGGATAGTTTGCTGCCGAGACTCACGCTTGGACCATCCATCCTGTCGTTAAATCGAATCGTACTATCGACAACCATTGTACGTAGGCGCTTTAGCGTCTCAGAGCACAATGGTATTGAGTTTTGCGGGTAGCAATATACTACGAAGACAAATTAACGTACAGTTGTACAGTATCTTTAATTTCAGCTGGTCACAAAACCACAACCCCGACAAATAATTGATCCCTTGGGGACGGAGGAATCATTCAAAAGGAAACGAGAGTGGAAAATCTCCCACTTCAAGCCCGCATTCGAGCCAAAAGTGGGAGATTATCCACTCTCGTTCTAATCTAGTTACGGTGCCGTATCCCCGAACTACATCAAGTTGCAAACAGCCGCCGCGAAGGCTACGGGGTCCTCGGGGAGGATGCCCTCGACCAGCAGGGCCTGGTCATAGAGCAGACCGGAGTACTGCTTGATCTTGTCGGCGTCGCCTGCCTTCTGGGCAGCGACAAGCTTGTCAAAGACCGGGTGCTTGGCGTTGAGCTCGAGCACGCGTTGGCTCTTGGGCATGCCGTCGGGCGCGCCCTCGGGTCCCTTCTGGAGCACCTTCTCCATCTCGAGCGAAAGTGGGCCCTCGGTGGTGATGCAAGCGGGGGCATCGGTCAGACGCGCGGAGACGGCAACTTTCTCGACCTTGTCACCGAGTGCCTCCTTCATAGCGCTAAAGAGGTCCTCGTTTTCCTTGGTGGCGTCCTCGGCCTCCTTCTTCTCGTCCTCGGTCGCCAGATCAAGATCGCCAGTCGCAACGTTCTTGAGCTCCAGATGACGATCCTCGACCTCGGGCTCGGCACCGTCGGCCACAGCCTTCTCGGCAGCCTCGCGGGCAGCATCGTCCTCGTAGATCTTGGGCATATCGGCAGCAACGTACTCACGCATAGCTTGGAACGTGAACTCATCCACATCCTGCGTCAGCAGCAGCACGTCATAGCCGCGGTCGAGCACGCCCTTTACCACGGGCATCTTGGCCAAGCGCTCGCGCGAATCGCCGGCGGCGTAGTAGATGGCCTTCTGATCCTCGGGCATGCCCTTGGCATACTCGGCCAGGGTAATCATCTTCTGTTCCTTGGCAGACCAGAACAGCAACAGGTCGGCGAGCTCATCGGCCTTCATGCCATAGCTCGAGTAGATGCCGTACTTAAGGCCGCGGCCAAAGTTCTCAAAGAACTTCTCGTAGGCCTCGCGGTCGTTGTCACGCATATCCTCAAGATCGGCAGTAATCTTCTTCTCCACGCGCTTGGCGATGGCCTTGAGCTGACGATTCTGCTGCAGCGTCTCGCGCGAGATGTTAAGCGACACGTCGGCAGAATCCACGACGCCGCGGACAAAGTTATAGTAGTCGGGCAGCAGGTCGTCGCACTTCTCCATGATCAGGACGTTGGAGCTGTAGAGCGCCAGGCCCTTCTCGTAGTCCTTACTGTACAGATCGAACGGCGCGCGGCCCGGCACAAACAGCAGGGCGTCGTACTCGAGCGTGCCCTCGGCGTGGAAGCTGATGGTGCGCGCAGGATCGTCAAAGTCGTGGAACGTAGACTTGTAGAACTGGTCATAGTCCTTCTGCTCAACATCGGAGCTGCGCTTCTTCCAGATCGGCGTCATGGAGTTGACGGTCTCGAGCTCCTGATAGTCCTCGTACTCGGGCTTGTAGTCGTCACCAGCGTCCTCGGGCTTGGGTTTCTGGCGGCTCTTGGACACCATCATCTGAATCGGGTAGCGCACATAGTTGCTGTACTGCTGAATCAGGCTCTTGAGACCCCACTCGGTCAGGAAGCGATCGTAGGTCTCGGCCTCGCCGTCGGCATCGAGCTTCTCGTTCTCGCGCAGCGTCAGGATGACATCGGTACCGTGCTCGGCGCGCTCGCCGTCCTCGATGGTGTAGCCCTCAAGACCGTCGGATTCCCACACATGGGCGACATCCTCGCCATAGGCGCGGCTGACGACCTTCACATGGCTGGCGACCATAAAAGCCGAGTAGAAGCCCACGCCAAACTGTCCGATGATGTCGACATCGGAGCCCTGCTGCTCGGCGTTCTCGGTCTTAAACTCCTCGGAGCCGGAATGGGCGATGGTGCCCAGATTGCGCTCGAGCTCCTCGGCGGTCATGCCAATGCCGTTATCCGAGATGGTAATGGTGCGGGCGTCTTTATCAAAGGAGACGCGAATGGCCAGGTCGCCCTGGTCGATCTTGACGCTCGGGTCCTGCAGGCTCTTAAAGTTGAGCTTGTCGACGGCGTCGCTCGCGTTAGAGATAAGCTCGCGCAGGAAGATTTCTTTATTGGTGTAGATGGAGTTGATCATGAGGTCGAGCAGTTTTTTGCTCTCGGTCTTAAATTGACGCATGTGCAGTCCTTTCGCGCTACCCCTGTCCGCAAAAACGGCCCGGTCGCCCGAGCCGCATCGCAGACCTGCTATGTTCAGACTTAGATTTTATAACCCATTAACGCGCATATATACATACGGAATCGAAAAACTGTATGTCCGAGCGCTCCAATGCGTCAATTGCCAAGGAGTGTCCCCAACTGCCGGCAGAAAAGGAACGTCCCTATCTGCCATCTACGCGTTTGGCCATCCAGACATGGGGCTGGCCCTCGTCTTCGTAATCTACCGGGGCAATTTGCGTGTAGCCCGCCTTTGCATAGAGCGGCAACACGTATTCCTGCGCATGCAGCTTAATAAGCTTAGCGCCGGCATCGCGTGCACACGAAGCACTGGCCTCGACGATCGCACTCGCCAGTCCGCGACGACGCATAGCCGGCAGCACGGCGACGCGCCCCATAATGTAGGTCTCCCCCGCCGCAACGCCTTCGTCCATGTCGCATGCCGGCAACACCGGGGCCTCTGCGTCAGCCACGCGCTCAAGCTCTTCGGGAAACACGCGCGAGCAACCGGCAAGCTCGCCGTCTACATAGAGCGTCACATGAATGCAGCTCTGATCCTCGTCGATAGCGTCGAACTCATTCTCGTAGCCCTGCTCGTCTATAAAAACGACGCGGCGCACCAACGCCGCGTCATCAAAGCATCCCGTCTTAAGTTGGATATCCATGGCTGCCCTTTCATTCAATGCGAACGTTAGGGACAGATATTAGCGAAAATGAGCTCCGCGCACGCTAAACTTCGCGCGAGCCTTCGCCAGGCAGTCGTAATGACCCACGTTATGGGCATCGCTCGCGATGAAGCTGTACAGGTTCTGATCGAACAGGCGCTGTGCCGGCTTTTTCTCGCGACCAAATCGACCGCCGGCAATAAAGTCCGCCGAAGCCTGCAGCTTGCAGCCCATATCGACCAGGCGCTCCGCCACGCTTACATCCTTTTGAACCGCACGATAGCGCTCAGGATGAGCGATGATCACCTGGTAGCCACGGCACTGCAAATCGTAAATCGTGTTCTCGTACTCTCTAAACGCATACGCATCGGCATGCGTCGAAAGCTCGAGCAGAAACTCGTTGGTCCCATCGAAATGCAAGTGCTCCGCGGCATCGATACCAAGCTCAACGAGCTTTCGATGGTTGACCTCGAAGCCCATCTGGAGCGGAAAACCGTCAGCGTTATCACGCAGCAGCTCAAAGGCATCCCACATCTTGTCGTAATCAAAATAGGGATCACGGCAGTGAGGAGTGCAAACGATTCTGGTTACACCGGCCCGCTTGGCAGCCTCGAGCATCGCCAAGCTCTCATCGAGATCGGCGGCGCCGTCGTCTACACCCGGCAAGATATGGCAATGAATGTCACGCATAGGTCAGCCTTAATCAACTAAACGTTTGCTCGGTTGGTGAAGATGCCCTTTTTGGAAGTCCCCTGATCGTCGGAGCCCTTCTTCACCTTCTTACCGTCCTTGGTGTAGTAGGAGTAGTAGTACTCGCTGGTCTCGGTCTCGCAGTAGTTCATAACGGTACCGATGAGCTTGACCTTCTCGGACTTCTTAAGCTGACCGATGGCGTTGAGCGCCTCCTCGCGCTTGGTGAAATCCTCACGCACGACAAAAAGCGCACCGTCGGTCAGACTTGCGATCTCGGCAGCATCGATGAAGGTGCCGACCGGGGGAGCATCAAAGATGACGTACTGGAACTTGGCGGACAGTGCCTTTACCAGCTTGGCAAAGCGGTGAGAGACGATGATGTCGGCAGGATTGGGAATATGCGGCTCGGCATCGAGGAAGTAGAAGTTCTTCTGACCCGTCTCGACAATCGCCTGGTCAATAGAAACCTGCTCGGAAAGGACTGCATAGAGTCCGCCGCGGGAGCGGACGCCGAGCATATCGGCAAGGGACCTGCGACGCATATCAGCCTCGACCAGCAGGACGCTCTTGCCGCTGGTGGCGATAGCCTGGGCAAGGTTGATGGAAACCGTAGACTTGCCCTCGTTGGGAATCGAGGACGTAACGGTGATGGTGCGAATGGGGTCGTCCACGCTCGCAAAGCGGATGTTGGCCAGAAGGGTCTTGGCGGCATTCTGTACAACGAGCTTATCGGTGTTCTTTGCCTTAGCCATGCCTATTTACCACCTTTCATAGCCGGAATTCGGCCAACAACGGGAATGCCCAGGAGCTCTTCTGCCTCTTCGGCACCGCGGATGCGGGTGTTGAGCATGTCTGCCAAAACGACATAGGCAACTGCGATAAAGATGCCCGCGAGGAACGCGACAGCAACGTACAGCATACGCTTGGGGCCGCTGGGGGCTTCGGGGGTCTTAGCCTCGTCGATAACGTTGATGCTCTGGGCAGCGCCGACGTTCTGAGCGACCGTACTCACCGAGCTAGCTATGGCCTTTGCGACCTTAGCCGTCTCCTTGGCATCGATGCCGGTAACCGAAAGCGTAATGACACGCGTGGTGGTCTCGGAGGAAACAGACACCTTGTAGTCATCCAGATCGGTGAGGCCCAGTTCATTGGCGGCGCCGCTCTTAACGCTATCGCTATCCAGCAGCGTGGCGATATCGTTGGAAAGCATCTGACTCGCCGAGAGATCGTTGTAGCTCATCTGGCCGCTATCGTCGGTCTTGGCGAGAATGTACATGCTCGTCGTCGCGGTGTAGGTGTTGTCCATCGCAACGAAGGACACGATGCCCATGGCGATCGCGCAGACCACCGGAAGGGTGATGACCAGCTTAAGGTGCTTTTTGAGCAGCTGGAACAGTTCGAGAAGGGTCATGCAGCTTGCCTTTCATTTCCCCAGTTCGGATTGACAAAACTGTCCGTATGTTATCGCATCTTTTTACCGAGACCAAACTCTATACATAAGAAACAGGCTCTCCTGTAAAAATGTCGGAAGCAATCGTAAAATTGCACAACAACGCCGCACCCGAAAGTCAAATGCGGCATCTACATCAATATCTATGTTGTATCGCTATGCGAATGGCTCGTCCTGCTGTATGGGAAACGTCACCGTAATGGTGGTTCCCACGCCCAACTCGCTCGACAGATCGAGCGTGGCGTGATGATACAGGGCCGCATGCTTGACAATGGCAAGCCCCAGACCGGTTCCGCCGGAGGCCTTGGAGCGGCTTTTGTCCACGCGGTAAAAGCGTTCAAATACGCGTTCGAGATCGCGCTCCGGGATGCCTATGCCGGTATCCTTTACCTCAAGGCGTATATCCTGCCCGGTATCGCTTACATTTACGGTCACGCTTCCGCCGTCCACATTGTATTTAACGGCGTTTTCGCATATGTTGTACACCATTTCGCGCATGAGCGGCCGTATGCCCTGCACCGTAACGGGAGTGCCGGTAACGCTGAAATGTATATTGCGCAGGCGGCATTTGGGTTCAAGGGATTCGGCTACATCCTTTGCAAGGCTGAGCAGCTCCACAGGCTCGGTTCGGGGAAGAGTGCGGTTCTCGTCAAGATAGGAAAGCTGTATTATATCCTCCACAAGGGCTATAAGGCGCGCGGCCTCGGAATATATTTTTTCCGAAAACAGCTCTACGCTTGCGGAATCGGCCTGCCCGCTCTTAAGCAGCTCGGCGTAGCCGGAAATTACCGTAAGGGGAGTTTTAAGCTCGTGGGAAACATTTGCGGAAAATTCCTGTCTGAGCCGTTCGCGGGCTATTTCCTCGGTGGCATCCAGCATAAGCAGCACGGCTCCGCCGCCGCTTACGGGGCAGACGTGCACCTTATAGGTGCGCCCCTCCATTACCAGCGCCATGCTGCCTTTTTTGCCGCCGCAGGCTGCGGGAGCAAGCCTTGCAAGCTCGGGGTCACGGCTGAGCTCCAGCAGGTTGCGCCCCTTTATATCGGCGTTTTGTATGGACAGAATGCGGCAGGCGCTGCGGTTGGCGGCGAGCACCTCGCAGCGGGAATTAAGCATTATAAAGCCCTCGCGCATGTTGTCCGACAGGGAGGAGAACTCCTGCTCCTTTTTGTTAAGCTCCTCCATTTGGGTGTTTATCTCTTTTTTCTGCGCCCGTATACGCTCCAGCAGCGGGGCAAGCTCGTCATAGGGAACATCCTGCGCGTTTTCAAGGTTGATGCGGTTAATGGGTTCCACTATGCGGCGCGTGAGCAGCGCGGATATGGCTATGGAGAGAAGCAGAGTTACCGCAGCGCACAGCAGCAGCCATGGCAGCGCGGAGAGGTAGGAGGAAAGGATGCTGTCGGTGGTGCGTCCCACGCGCAGCACGCTGCCGTTTGCAAGACGGACGGCGCAATAGTAGGTTTTTTGTGCCAGAGTATCGCTTACACGGGTGCTTTCGCCGTAGCCGGTTTCCTTTGCGGCGATAAATTCCGGCCGTTCAGCGTGGCTGCCAAGCTCTGCCGGATCGGCATCGGAATCAAGCAGCACCGTGCCGTCGCCGGAGATGAGGGTTATGCGGTCGGTGGCGGTGTGCAGAATCTTTGCCGGATAATCCGGCTCCGTGTTGGAGGCAACGGCTATATAGTCGGCCTCCTTGCGGAGATCGTCCTTTATACTCTGACTGTAATCGTTATACAGCAGAGTGGTTATAACAAGCGCCGTAAGCAGCACGGTCAGGCTGCATAACAGACAGAAGCTTAAGTTTATCTTGCGTTTCATAACCTTTTCCTTTCTTTGGGGCGCTGAGTATGTTTTTTGCAGCTGCGAACAGTAAATATGCGTTAAGGGCGCAGTATGCCGCTGCTGCACGCTCGGCCGCTGCCCTTTGCGGAGGCGGCGGATTACTGCTCGGGAAAATCGGCGTCATGACTGCCGGTAATGGCGTAATCCACCCATTCCGCAACATTTACGGCATGATCGCCTATGCGTTCAAGGTATTTGGCTATCATAAGATAGTCAAGGCAAAGCTCGCCGTCCTCGTTATTCTTAAGCAGGCGTACTATTTCCTGCTTTATTTCGATAAACAAATCGTCCACGGCATCGTCCATGCGGTAGACGCTGCGGGCCTTTTCAAGATCCCGGCGCACAAAGGAATCTATGGCGCAGGTAACCATTTCCGCGCTGCGGCGCGCCATGGCCTCGATGTGGGGAATGGGGAGGGAACGCCCCTGCATGAAAACGGTTATCTGGGATATATCGGCGGCCTGATCGCCTATACGCTCCATATCCGATATCATTTTAAGAGCGGAGGATATAAGGCGCAGGTCGCAGGCAACGGGCTGCTGGCGCAGCAGCAGGGTCATGCAGCGGTGCTCGATG
>USQE01000004.1 GCA_900556675.1 uncultured Collinsella sp. | reverse complement strand
GCATGATCAGAAGATCAATGCCGCCTTGTTTCAAGGCACCTTGCTCGCTCTGGTGGGCTTTCGCTGTCCGCGCCTAAACATCGGCGTTGTTATGGGTAGTCATTGGGGACGTTCTTAAATGACTAGTCGAAAGGGACGCTCTTGCACCAAATTTGCCGGACCGCACCGGGCTTGCCCTTTACTTTACCGAGATAAAGTGAACGTGCAGATTCGTAACCCACTCGCAACCGTTCTATGGCACGATATTGAACGAATGTATGCTATGCGCCCGAGCCTTTCGGGCAGAGTGGGAGACAGTATGGTTAAGCTGTACGAGGACGGCATCTACCTGTGCGGCGGCAGCGAGGTTGTGCCTGTGGCCGAGGCTGCCGAGCGCGGTATTACGCAGGCACCCGAGGATGCCAAGCGCGGCACCATCGCGTATTCGATCCTCCAGGCACACAATACGTCCGGCGACCCCGAGGCGCTCAAGATTCGCTTCGACGCCATGGCGAGCCACGACATTACCTTCGTTGGCATCATCCAGACGGCGCGCGCCTCGGGCATGGAGCAGTTCCCGCTGCCCTACGTGCTCACCAACTGCCATAACTCGCTGTGCGCCGTGGGCGGCACCATCAACGAGGACGACCACGTCTTTGGCCTCTCGGCGGCCAAGAAGTACGGCGGCATCTTCGTCCCGCCGCACATCGCCGTCATCCACTCCTTTATGCGTGAGAACTTCGCCGGTTGCGGCAAGATGATCCTGGGTTCCGACTCGCATACCCGCTACGGCGCTCTGGGCACCATGGCCGTGGGCGAGGGCGGTGGCGAGCTGGCAAAGCAGCTGCTGCGTGACACCTACGATGTTGCCTATCCCGGCGTCGTTGCCATCTACCTCACGGGTGCCCCGCGTCCCGGTGTCGGCCCGCACGACGTTGCGCTTGCCATCATCCGCGCCGTCTTTGCCAAGGGTTACGTCAAGAACAAGGTCATGGAGTTTGTGGGCCCGGGCATCGCGAGCATGACGACCGACTACCGCAACGGCGTCGATGTCATGACCACCGAGACCACCTGCCTGTCGAGCATCTGGGCCACCGACGAGGACACGCACGCGTTTTTGACCATGCACGGCCGCGGCGACGACTACCGCGAGCTCAAGCCCGCTGATGTCGCCTATTACGACGGCTGCGTCGAGGTCGACCTGTCGAGCATCAAGCCCATGATCGCGCTGCCGTTCCATCCTTCCAACGGCTTTGAGATCGACGAGCTCAACGAGAACCTCGAGGACATCCTGCATGAGGTCGAGCTCGAGGCCGCCAAGATCGGCGAGGGCAAGACGCACTTTAGCCTGCTCGACAAGATCGTCGACGGCAAGCTGCACGTGCAACAGGGCGTTATCGCCGGCTGCTCGGGCGGCAATTACGACTCCGTGGTCCAGGCTGCCCGCGTGCTCAAGGGCGCCAACACCGGCTGCGGCGAGTTCTCGCTGTCGGTCTATCCCACAAGCCAGCCCGTGGCACTCGAGCTTACGCGCCGCGGCTATATTTACGACCTTATGGAGGCCGGCGCGATTGTGCGCACGGCATTCTGCGGCCCGTGCTTCGGCGCCGGCGACACGCCTGCCAACAACGGCCTGTCCATCCGCCACACCACGCGCAATTTCCCCAACCGCGAGGGTTCCAAGCCGGGTAATGGCCAGCTGAGCGCCGTGGCCCTGATGGACGCCCGTTCCATTGCGGCGACGGCTGCCAACGGCGGCGTCCTGACGCCGGCGACCGACCTGCCCGAGGAGACTTGGGATGAGGCCTGCGAGTACACCTTTGACGACGCGCCGTACAAAAAGCGCGTGTACTGGGGCTTTGGCAAGGCGGAGCCTGCCGACGAGCTGGTCGAAGGCCCCAACATCAAGCCGTGGCCCGCGATGGAGCCCCTCGGCGACGATATCCTGCTCAAGGTGTGCTCCAAGATCATGGACCCGGTCACTACGACCGACGAGCTCATTCCCTCGGGCGAGACGAGCTCCTTCCGCTCCAACCCGCTGGGTCTGGCCGAGTTTACGCTCAGCCGCCGCGACCCGGCCTACGTGGGCCGCTCCAAGGAGGTCGACGCGGTGGAGAAGCGCCGCGTGGCCGGTGAGTTCGCGGGTGACCTGGCAGCACTCGATGCCGAGCTTGCCAGCGTGTTTGAGGCGCTGGCCGGCGCGGGTGTCGCGGCCGATGCCAAGGCGACCGAGTACGGCTCCATGCTCTACGCCAAGAAGCCGGGCGACGGCTCTGCCCGCGAGCAGGCCGCGAGCTGCCAGCGCGTAATTGGCGGCCTGGCCAACATCGTCCACGAGTACGCCACCAAGCGTTATCGCTCCAACGTGATGAACTGGGGTATGGTGCCCTTCCAGATGGAGGCCGAGCCCAACTTTGAGGTGGGCGACTACGTCTTTGTGCCGGGTATCCGTGCCGCGCTCGATGGCGACCTAAAGGACATCGCCGCCTACGTGGTGCGCGCCGACGGTGCGGTCGAGCAGATTGAGCTCTACATTGCCGATATGACGGCCGAGGAGCGTGCCATCGTCAAGGCCGGCTGCCTGATCAACTACAACAAGTTCAAGGCCGCTGCCGAGTAACGTTGCTGTACGCCCCGGACACACCTTTCCCTCGGGCGACCCTCGCGAAGCGCGTGAGCGATAGGGAAAGGAAAGGCCGGGGCGAACAACCCGCGGCGCAGCCAGTGTTCGCGTTACGGCAGGATATGGAAACCGAGCGAGGCGATATCCTTGGCAAAGCCGCGCACGGTGTCGAGCGAGACCTCGTACGGATCACGGCCGATGTTCTTGCGCTTGGCCAGGATGCTGTTGGGCACCGTGATGATCTGGCAACCGCAGGCTTCGGCCTGGTAGATGTTGATGAGCTCACGCGTGGACGCCCACAGGACCTCGCAGTTGGGCTTGGCGGCGGCCTTCTTGACCGACTCCGTCATAAACGGAATGGGATCGACGCCGGTGTCGGCAATGCGGCCGGCAAAGAGCGAGATAATGGACGGTGTCTCGGCGTCAACGGCCTCGACCATCTCATCGACCTGCTTAGGCGTAAAGATGGTAGTGACGTTGACCTTGATGCCGTCGGCCGAAAGCTTGCGGACCAGCTCGGCGGTGGACTCGCCCTTGGTGGTCACGCACGGGATCTTGACGTAGACGTTCTCGGCCCAGGTAGCGATCTCGCGAGCCTCAACCTCCATGGTCTCGACGTCGTCGGCAAAGACCTCAAACGAGACGGAAACGTCGGTGATGTGGGCCAGGACCTCCTTGGCAAACGCGCGGTAATCCGTCACGCCGCCCTTCTTCATAAGGGACGGGTTGGTCGTGAAACCCTGAACGTTGCCGTTCTCGTACATGTCGAGCATGCCCTCGAGGTTTGCACCGTCAGCGAACACCTTGATTGCCATCTGCCTGATTCCTTTCGCTTGCACATGGGCGTTGCACTGCTAAACACTTTACCTACGTTTATCAAGGCGTGAGCTGCGGGTTTTTATCTTCTCGGCGAACGGTATAAACACCTCAGTGTTTGGATTGATAAATCGATTGAGCATGCAAAAGCAAAGAGTCGCAGTTTGAGCAAACGTCAGCGAGCGTGTTCCAGGTGCCGCAGGTCGCCGTGAAAGAGGAGCGACGCGTACTTTGGTACGCGAGCGACGGCTTGAACGGCGAGATGCGGTGCCTGGGACGCGCGCAGCGCTAGATCAACCCAAAGTGGCGCATGGCGGTGACGGTGCCGTCGTGTTCGACATCGTCGGTCACGTAGTCGGCGACCGCCTTGACCTCGGGCATGGCGTTGCCCATGGCGACAGCCGTCTCGACGGCAGCGAGCATGCCCAGGTCGTTGCCCGAATCGCCAAAGCCAAAGGTGCGCGCATTTCCCTCGCGGCCCAGATACGCCAGCGCTCGCGCCACGCCCACGCCCTTGTCGATGCCCTTGGGGCTCAGCTCGCGATTCTGACCACCGGTGTTGCAGGCCTCAAAATAGCGCTCGATAAAGCCGTCATCGCCGGCTACGCGAGCCAAACTGGGCACACTGAGGCATACCTTGCCCACGCGCAGACTGCCGTCGACGCGCATTTCCTCGGCGCTGTGCACCACAGAAGTGCCGATCAGAGACGACTGCTCAACGCCCACAGGCTCCAGCGCAAAGGTCGCAGCATTGGACTCGAAAAAAACCTCGATGCCGGCATCCACAACGCGACGCGCGAGCTCCGCGATAACGTCTTCGTCAAAGCAGTCCTCGTGTACCACACGGCCCTCGACCTCGAGCGTGGCACCCGCCATGGCAACGATGCCCGCGGGGTCAAGCGCACGCAGGCTATCGGCGATAAGCCACAGGGGGCGGCCCGTGCAGATAAATGCCTTGTGCCCCGCATCACGCAGTGCATGAAACGCCTCAACCACCGTCTGCGAGGGGCGAACCGCCGAAAAGTCCTTATCGGTCATATCGTCGGGATCGAACGACGTCAGCGTGCCGTCCACGTCAAAAAAGAGCACAGCGGAATCGGGGCACGCATCAATCATATGGGTTCCTTTCGAGGATAAGGGCAAACGGAGCATCCATCATATAATGGAGCGACGCAACCAGAGAGGTCACCCATGGAATTTTACGCAAGCTGCCCCGAGGGCTTTGAGTCCGCACTCGCCGATGAGCTTAAACGCCTCGGGCTTTCGCATGTCCGCCGCCTGAAGGGCCGCGCCACGTTTGAGGGCGAGCTTGAAGAAGGCTACCGCGCCTGTCTGTGGTCACGCTTGGCGAGCCGCGTGTTTGTGGTGCTTGGGCGCTTTGAGGCGCAGGATGCCGACGAGCTGTACGACGGCGTTTACGACATCGCTTGGGAGACCATCATCCGCCCCGGCGCCACCATCGCCATTACCGCCCGCGGCGTGACCGAGCAGCTGCGCAACACGCACTTCTCTGCCCTGCGCGCCAAAGACGCGCTGTGCGACCGCCTGGCCGAGACCACGGGCCGTCGCGCCGATGTCGATGCCGCCGACCCCGACGTTCACCTGCTGCTTTCGCTGCGTCAGCGCCGCGCGAGCATAAGCCTGGACCTTTCGGGCGACCCGCTGTTCAAACGCCTGCCGCCTGCCGCGACCCGCGCCGGCGAGGGCACACACGTGCTGCGCCCCGACTACGCTGCCCTAGTGCTGGCGCAGGTCGGCTGGACTGCACTGTGCGAGCGCGAGCTGACGGCCGACGATTACGAGAACGAAGCCCTGCCCACGCTGGTCGACGCCTCGTGCGCCGGTGGCGGTCTGCTGTTGGAGGCCGTGAACATTCTGACCGACCGCGCCCCGGGCGCTGCACGCGAGCGCTGGGGTTTTGAGGGCTGGCAGCTGCACGACGCCGCTCTGTGGGAGCAGTTGCTTGCCGAGGCACGCGAGCGCGAGGCGGCAGCACGTGAGCGCCAGGCACGCATCGTGGCCGTAGACATCGACCCCGCCGCCCGCAAGACCGCTGAGCGCATGGTCAAGTGTGCCGGCTACAAGCGCTTTGTCGATTTTTGCGCCGCCAAGTCCGTCACCGTGCTGGACCATGTGGGCGCTGTCGCCGGTGCCGCCGTGGTCGCGGATACGACCGAGACCCCGCTTTCGCTCATGCACGACACCATGACGCTCATCGGCGAGCTGCGCCGCGCGCCCGAGCTTGCCGCGGCGCCGGTCGCCGCGCTCACCCGCGATGGATTGTTGGCCCGCGCGCTCCACGCCGAGCCCGAGCGCTCGATCGCCGTCATGCCCAACAACGAGGAGGCGACCGTCGAAGTCTGGCCTTTGCTCGACCACGCCGCCGCAGCGTTTGAGGCTGCGACTAGTGCGGATGCCGAGGCCGAGGTCACGGATGCCGACGAAGTCAACGACAACGCCGCCGACACTCCCATGCCCGAGCCTGCCGCCATGCTCGACCTGGGCGACGGCAAGCCGCTGCCCGTGCTCATCCCCGAGTCCGAGCAGTTCGCCAACCGCCTGCGCAAGAATGCCCGTCTGCGCCGCAAGTGGGCCAAGCGCGAGGGCGTGAGCTGCTACCGCGTCTACGATGCCGACCTACCCGACTACTCCGCCGCCATCGATCTGTACGAGGGCTGCCCGCAGACGCCGGGCCGCTGGCTCGTCATCGCCGAATACGCCGCGCCTAAGACCATCGACCCCGCACTGGCCCAGGCCCGTATGCTCGACATCTTGGCCATCGCGCCACGCATCCTGGATGTTCCCACCGAGCACGTGCACGCCAAGGCCCGCATGCGTTCGCGCGGCGGCTCGCAGTACGGCAAGCAGGGCGACGGCAAGGGCGGCTCGGGCGAGCGCGCCAATATCGCACGCCGTCGTCTGCCGCTCATCGAAGAGGGCGGCCTCACCTTTGCCGTCAACTTTGACGACTATCTGGATGTGGGCATCTTCCTGGATCACCGCGTCACCCGCAACCTGGTGCGTGAGCACGCCAAGCAGGCGCGCCGCTTCCTCAACCTGTTCGCCTACACCGGAACCGCCACCTGCTATGCGGCCGATGGCGGCGTCGAGGAAACCGTGACGGTCGACCTCTCCAACACCTACCTGGACTGGGCCGAGCGCAATATGCGTCAGAACGGCTTTGTGGGGCCGCAGCATCACTTTGTGCGCGACGACGTGCTCGCCTGGATTCGCGACCAGCGCCAGACGCGCAACCGCTGGGACCTGATCTTTGTCGACCCGCCCACGTTCTCGAACTCGTCCAAGATGGGCCGCCGTACCTGGGATGTCCAACGCGACCATGTTGAGCTTTTGGCCGGCGTATCGCGCCTGCTCGCACAGGGTGGACATGCCATCTTTAGCTGCAACCTGCGTGGCTTCCGTCCCGAGACGCGCAAGCTCGCGCGCGCGGGCGTGGTGCTGGAGGACATTACGGCGCAGACCATCCCCGAGGATTTCGCGCGCAACCAGAAGGTGCATCATTGCTATATCGTGCGCCGCCTGCCCATCGAGGACGCCATGGCCGAGGTCGGCTTTAGCGCCGAGGAAATTGCCGAGCGAACCGAGGAGCTGCGTAACCCCGAGGCCCGCAAGCCTCGCGCGGCAGCACCCGCGCACGCGCAGGCCGGCGACCGAGGGCCGCACGGCAACGGCAAACCCTCCCCTGCCGGCAAGCCCAAAAAGAAGAAGTTCTACGCCAGCAAGCCCAAGGGCAAATAACAAAGTTGCGGTGGAATAGTTCCTAAAAATGCCTGGTAAAGGCCCAAACAGGAACTATTTCACCGCAACTCATAGTGGGATGCTGGTTGGCGATCTAGCCTTGGGTGACCAGTCGGTAACCGATACCCACATGCGTTTGGATATAGCGCGGATGCGCGGGGTCGGATTCGATCTTCTTGCGCAGCGTGCCCATAAAGACACGTAGGCTCGCCAGGTCGCTCTTGGTTGCCGTGCCCCAAATCTCGTGCAGGATAAACTGGTGCGTCAGCTCCTTGTCGGCGTTATGCGCCAGCAGGCACAGGAGCTTGTACTCGATCGGCGTCAGATGCAGCTCCTCGCCATCCATCGTGGCGATGCCGGCATCAAAATCGATATGCAGCTCACCGGTATCGAACGAGCCCTCGGAGACAACGCCGCCCGTTTGCGCATACGAAAGGCGCCTGAGCGTCGTGCGAATGCGCGCAAGCAGCTCCTCGACCGAAAACGGCTTGGTCAGGTAGTCGTCGGCGCCGGCATCGAGCGCGCGAATCTTGTCCGCGTCCTCGCTGCGCGCCGATACCACGATGATCGGCATACCCGACCATGCGCGCACCGACTCCACCACCTTGACGCCGTCCATATCGGGCAGGCCCAGATCGAGCAGCACAATGCTCGGTGCCTGCGATGAGGCGGCGGCGATGGCGGCATGGGCAGTCTCAACGGCCATATGACGCAAGCCGTGCGCCTCGAGCGCGGCAACGATAAGGTTGCGGACGGCGGGATCGTCCTCAACGACCAAGATGAGCGGTTTTACGGCAGAGTTCGGCACGGCGCTACTCCTTATCAAACGAAACGTCGGCGACGGGAAGCTCAATCGTAAAGACCGAGCCGTGCGGGTCCGCCGCGGCAACCTCTATGCTACCGCCATGCGCCAACGCAATGGAGCGGCAGAGCGAAAGACCCAGGCCAACGCTGCGGTGGCTGTCGGCAAGACCGTGGTTGGCGGTATAGAACGACTCAAAGATCCGCTCGCGGTCCTCGGGTGCGATGCCCGGACCATCATCGGCCACCGAGCACGCCACGCGTCCATCGTCGACGCTAATCGAGATCACGATATGCGAGCCTGCGGGCGTATAGGTGATGGCGTTGTTCACCAGATTGACCACCAGCTGCACCATCAGGCGCGCATCGACGTTGACGAGCGCCGGCTCATCGCACGCCACCACCTTAAGGTCGTGCTCGCGCACGGCCGGATTTACGTGGCGCAGTGCCTCCTCGACGATATCGTCCATGAGCTCGAGCGTAGTCGACAGATGCATGCCGCCGCCCTCGAGCTTGGTGATGGCGAGCAGGTTCTCGACGGTAGCGTTGAGCCACAGCGCATCTGAGCGAATGGATAGAAGCAGGCCGCGGCGCGTCTGGCTATCGAGCACGGCCGTGCCGGTCGAGCCCTGGTCGAGCAGCACGTCGGCATTGCCCGAAATACTGGTGAGTGGCGTGCGCAGGTCGTGCGAGATGGAGCGCAGCAGGTTGGCGCGCAGCTGCTCGTTTTTGGCGAGCACCGCCGCCTCCTCGCGGGCCTCCATGGCGCGGGCGCGATCGAGCGCCAGCTCGCCTTCGCTCACGATGGCATCGGCAAGTGTCCGCTCCTCATGTGTCAGCACGTCGGGCTCGGCAACGATAGCCAGCACGCCCACCACCGAGCCGGGGTCGCCCGAGCGCACGAAGCCGTCGCCCGTGCGAACCGTCAGGTAGATGCCATAAAACGCCGAACCGCCAAACGTGGCGTCGAGCGGCGTTCCCACATAGGCGGACGCCGAGAGCCGCGGCGGCATCTGAGGCGCCAGCTCGTGCACCGGCGCGGCGTCACCCACGGCCGTGTACGTTGCACGCGGCAGCAGGTCATCGCCCTCGTCGTCGGCGCTGTACCACACGACCGGACAGCCCGAAAGACGCGCCAGCTGCGTGGCCATGGCGTGAACGATCTGATGCTGGTCGGCGCACCGTTGCAGCATGCGGTTGGTCTCGAGCACCATATGCGTGCGGCGGTCGCTAGCGGCAGCCTGTGCCAAGGCGCGGCGCAGGGCCAACGCAATCGAGCTCGACACAAGCGAGACCACGAACATGATGAAGAACATGCCGGGATAGACGCGGTCGATAAGCGACAGCGAGCAGCGCGGGTCGACAAACAAGAAGTTGTAGAGCGCCACGGCGGCAGCCGAGCTCAGCAAGCAATACAGGCGACTCCAGGTAAAGAATGCGCACAGCTGAACGGCGAACACATAGACGATCATGATGCTCGGCGCGAGACCCGGATGGTCGAGCAGCGCGCCCACAATCGTCGCCGCGACCAGCAGCCCCACCGATACGCAGGCGTCATACAGAGGAGTGCGGCGCGTCAGCGTTGTGCGCCGCCACCAAAAGCTATCGGCAATATCGCCGTCCGTACGGACGTCCATCAGCGCCCAGCCCCTCTCTCAAAAACAAAAACCACCACAGAGGGACAGGCACCTTTGTGGTGGTTTCCCTTGTGGTGGTTCCAAGTGTATAGCCTTTGCAGCCTGCGGTCGTTAGACAAACAGCACGTGCGCGAGCAGTGCGCACACGCACGCCGCGACAAGCAGCGTCACCACGATCGAGATCACACGGTCGGCCATGTCCATGCTGGCACGATTCGTAAAGAACCGATCTTCGGCGGCGTCGACACGCGCCTCACGCACCATTTCGACCACCGCCTCACGGCCATCGAGCGCCTTTGTATCCATGTTTACCTCCCCGGCCTCATGCTTATCCATCAAAAACTAACTCCGTGTAGCCGCCGACGTCTACGGCCGCTCGTTGGGAGCCAGGCGCTGCATCTTGTTCACGGCCTTGAACTTGGTGAACAGCGGCACGTACTCAAAGCTCACGTTGGAGTTCTCCAGGCCGTACCAACGCGCGGGCGTGCCGGCGGCGCGGCGAATGATGTACTTGAGCGTGATGGCCGTACGCTCGCTGGGCTCCACATCGCTTTCGGGCGCCAGAAGCTTACGGATCAGGACGAACTTGAACGTGCCGATGTTACCCGGATCCTTGTAGACCGAGTAGTCATGCGTCTGCGGCGGCAGCTCGCCGGTGGCAGCCAGGTCCTGAACAACCTGACGCAGGTAGGCATTGACGCGCTGGTTGATCTTGTAGCCCAGGTACAGGTGCACGCGGAACACGTAGTCGGTGCCGAACGTCTCGACCGAATAGGCAAAGGTGTGCGGTTCGTCCATGGTCTCGACATTCACGAACCACCAGGCGCGGGCACGCTTGGGATGTTTGTCCAAGATCGAATAGACGATATCGCGGTCGATGTAGTCGGTATGGGTGTCCTTGGTCAGGTACACGACGTTGTCGCTCATGCGCTCGTAACGGTCGTCGTCGCGCAGGCGCTTGAGCTGCGGCAGGTAGCTGCGCAGCGGCAGCAGCGTAAACTGGCGCTGCTCGACCGCCGTGCCGTTGTACCAGCACACCATAATGCCCATGATGAGTGCAGCCATGAGGATGGTGAAATAGCCGCCGTGGAAGAACTTGGTGAGCGAGCTCACGAAGAAGAAGCCCTCGAGCAAAAGGAAGAAGGCCGCGAAGATCCACGGAGCAACCTTGAGCTTGCGCTCCTCGTGCAGGTAGAAGAAGAGCAGCAGCGTGGTGCACATCATAGTCAGCGTAATGGCAAGGCCGTACGCGGCTTCCATATGCGCCGAGTTCTGGAACAGCAGCACCACGATGACGCAGCCGACAAGCATGACGTTGTTGACCATGGGGATGTAGAGCTGGCCCTTGGTCTCGGCAGGGTAGAAGACCTGCATGTGCGGCATGAGGTCCAGACGGCTGGCCTCGGACACCAGCGAGAATGCGCCGGTGATGAGCGCCTGCGAGGCAATGATGGCCGCAACGGTGGAAAGGCCTACGGCAAAGGGACGCAGGCCCGGGGCGAGCATCTGGTAGAACGGGTTGAGGTCGGCAATGCCCATGAGCTCGGGGTTGGCAGCGTTGTTCATAAGCCAAGCGCCCTGGCCCATATAGGAAAGCAGCAGGCAGCACTTAACGAACGGCCAGGTAGCGTAGATGTTGCCGCGGCCGACGTGGCCCATGTCGGAGTAGAGCGCCTCGGCACCGGTGGTGGCGAGGAAGCAACTGCCCAGAATCATGATGCCCGCGTGGTTGTTGGGGCTCAGCAAAAAGGCGATGCCGCGCACCGGGTTGAGGCACAGCAGCACGGCGGGGTGCTGGAAAACAAAGAACAGACCCGTGCCGCCCAGGAACAGGAACCACAGCGTCATGATGGGGCCAAAGGCGTGACCGATCTTGGCCGTACCGATGCGCTGTACCAAGAAGAGCACGATGATGATGGCGAGCGTAATGGCGACGACGCGACCCTGGTCATCGCCCAGCACGGCATGGACCGCCGGGATGGTGCGCAGGCCCTCGATGGCCGTGGTAACGGTAACGGCAGGTGTCAGGATGCCGTCGGCGAGCAGCGCGGCGCCACCCAGCATGGCGGGGATGATGAGCCACTTGCCGCAGCGCTTGACCAGGCTGTACAGGGCAAAGATGCCGCCCTCACCATGGTTATCGGCGCGCAGCGAGATGAGCACATACTTGATGGTGGTCAGCAGCGTGACCGTCCACACGACAAGGGAGAGCGCGCCGAGCACGAACTCCTCCGTGACGCTTCCGATGCCGCCGTTGCCGGCAACGAGCGCCTTGGTTACATACATAGGGCTGGTGCCGATATCGCCGTACACCACGCCCAGCGTGACGAGCATCGCCGAGATGCTCACAGGAATCGCAGCGTGCGAAGCTGCCTCCTTGGCCTTTTGTTCCATAAGCCGGTTTCCTCCCAACTTTAATGTTCGAAGGAATTATAGGTAATCGGCCCATGTTTGAATGGCACTGTTTTCCCAGCTAGATAAACATTTATACAGCCTTTAAGCCACCTCGGCGATATGGAATGTGACAAAGGGACTTTCCCTTTGTCACATTCGTCATTTTCCAAGCCAATTTTTGAACCACCACTCCATGGAGCGGCTCATCTCGGCCATAAAGGGACTCGTGTGCTTACGGGTATAGATGTCCACGACGCGCTCCCCCACCTCGCGGGCATGCGGACGGAACATCGCGTCCATCTCGGCCACCTGCGCGTCCATGGTCGCGGCATCGGCGCGGCAGTAGCGCTCCTCGTGCACCAGGTTCACCACGGGATGCGCAATGGCCGGACGCTCCTTACGGGGCGTGCCGATGATGAGCATCGACAGCGGCATGGTATAGGGCGGCAAGTCCAGCAGCTCGGCAACTTCCTCGGCATTCTCGACGATATCGCCGATGTAGCAGCTCCCCAGCCCCAGGGCCTCGGCGGCAACCACGGCGTTTTGCGCAGCGATCACGGCGTCCTGGGCCGCGATGGCAAAGTCGCCCAAACCCGGCGCGCGGCGGGGCGCCTTGCCCGTACGCTCGACAAACTCGGGCTCAAAGCAGCCCACGTGCTCAAACAGATCGATCCACTTGGCATAATCGACCACAAATATTAGTGCCCAGGGCGCCTTGGCGATCATGGGCTGGTGATCGCACAGGTCGGCGAGGCGGTCCAGCGTAGCCTGCTCGCGAATGCTTACGATGGAATACATCATCATAGCGCCTGCCGACGGCGCACGGCTCGCCGCATGCAGAATCGCCGCCCGCTGCTCGTCGGTCACCGCCACGGGGCGGTCGTCGTCATCACGCGCAAAGACACGCGTGGAGGAACGGTGCTCCAACGTGTCCAGCACCGCATTGCCCGTCGTCTCGACCGGATAACCGTTCGTATCCACAGCCTTGGTGCAAACCTGCTCGTTCATCGCCTCATCCTCGCTAGTTCTTTAAGAAGCCTTTACGTTTCCGTGTAATTCCCGTCCATTATCGCGCAGGTCGCCACTACATTGCGCCACACCGCCACACGTGCGCGTTAATATGGCTGGTTGTTGTGCGCAGACACCAATTGCAGCGCATATCTTGGTAACAATCGGGTAAACCCCCGCTTTCGTACGTTTTAGTTTGTGAGGAGTCTCAGCATGTTCGCTGCCGCCATCTCGCTCGTCGGTCTTGCGGCGACCGTCTACCTTGTCTTGCGCGAGGCCAAGGCCATTCGCGCTCAGTCGGGCACCGTTGCCAAAAGCGCTCTTGGGTGGAGCGTCGCCTTCGGCCTGTTCCAGGTCTTTTTGACTATTTGGGGCGCCGTGGGCCTCGTCGCTCAAAACGAGCCGCTCGCCTTTGTGATGCTCATCCTGACCAACGCCATCCTCACCGGCTGCGCTTGGGCCAGCATCGCCCGCGACCGCATCGCCCCGCGCGTCTTTGCGTTCGCCGGGCCCGACGCCCCCGCCCCCACCGGCAAGCTCGCCCGCCTGCGCGGAGCCTTTGTGGGTAAACCGCTCGTCGCCGCCGTCCTGTGCCTGCTGCTCGCCGGCGTCTTTGCGCTGCTGGGCATGGAGGTCTCGTCCAACCACGACTTTACCTGGGTCTACCCCCTGTGCATCCTGCTCGAGTGGGCCATCATCACCACGCTCATGGTCGGCCTGTTCTTCCTGTTCCAGCGCCACGGCGCAGCCCCCGCGGTCTTGGCCTTTGCCCTCTTTGTCCTGGGCATTGCCGAGTTCTTCGTCATCACGTTTAAATCCATGCCCATCCAGCCGGGCGACCTTTCGGCCATCTCCACCGCCGCCGCGGTCGCCGGCACCGGCTACACCTTCTCGATCTCGCTGTTCTGCGTGCTGTCCATGGGCTTTACCGCCATCGCCATGCTGCTGTGCGAGTACGCCGGCCTGGTGGCACCGCACCGTCAGAAGGGCGCCGCCAACGCCAAGCGCATGCTGCTCACCAACCTGCTCGTCGCCGTGCTGTGCCTGGGCGGTGTGACCGCACACGTCACGCTCATCGACTACTACAACACCCTCGGCATCACCGTCTACACCTGGCGCCCGCTCGAGAGCTACTGGCGCGAGGGCTACCTGCCCGCTTTCATTAGCGCAGCGCAGTCTATCAAGCCGCCCAAACCCGCCGACTACTCCGTCGACGATGCCAAAGCCACGCTCAAAAAGTACGCCAAGGCCTATGACAAATCCGACGCGGCTAAGAGCGATGAGCGCGCCGCCGCAAAGGAGCAGTTCGACAGCGAGAAGCCCACGGTCATCGCCATCATGAACGAGACCTTCTCGGATCTGTCGATCTACCAGAACATGCGCGCCGGCTACGAGGGACCGCAGTACTTTAAGAACCTGTCCAACTGCCTCAGCCGCGGCAAGCTCTACGTGAGCGCCTACGGCGGCGGTACCGCCAATACCGAGTTTGAGTTTATGACCGGCAACTCCATGGCCAACCTGGGCTCGGGCGTGTACCCCTACACCATCTACAACATGGAAACGACCGGGGACCTGGCAGAGCAGTTCAAGTCGCTCGGATATTCCACCACGGCCATGCACCCCAACCACGCCACCAACTGGAACCGCGAGAACGTGTACAAGGACTTTGGCTTTGACCGGTTCCTGTCCATCAACGACTTCCAGGGAGCCGACACTCTGCGCGGTATGGTGACCGACCAGGCGACCTATGACAAGATTCTTGAGCTGCTCGACCAGAACGCCGATCCGCAGTTTATCTTCGACGTGACCATGCAGAACCACTCGGGCTACGACACGGGCCTGCTGCCGGTCGACAAGCAGATGCACCTGAACATCGACACGACCGATCTGGACGCCAAGACCGTCGAGGACGGCACGCTCTCCGATGTCGACGAGTACGTCTCGTGCATCGAGCAGTCCGACCAGGCGCTGTGCTACTTCCTTAACGCCTTGAGCAAGCTCGACCGCAAGGTGGTCGTGGTGTTCTGGGGCGATCACCAGCCGTTCTTCCCGTCCAAGTTCAACGACAAGTGGTTTACCGGTGAGGACGACGCCACGCATCAGGAGCGTCTGTGGCAGACCGACTACATCATCTGGGCCAACTACGACGTTGCCGGCTGCGACCAGACGAGCGAGGTCGACGACCTGTCCACCAACTACCTGTCCACGCAGCTTATGCAGCTGATCGGCGCACCCCTCTCCGACTACCAGAAGGCGCACATGACGCTGCGTGAGTCGCTGCCCGCCATCAACTCGGTGGGCTACGAGGACGCCAGCCTGCGCTGGGCGCTCTCCTCCAACGTCACCGGTGACGACGCCGAAGCCGCAGCCGCCACCAAGGCGCGCGAGGATTACGCCAAGATGCAGTACTACGAGATGTTCCGCGATGGCAAGAACGTGTACACCGAGCACTTCCAGACCGAGGCCAACGAGACCGACCCCAACCTGGCGCCGGGCACGACCAAGATCAAGTAGCGACTAGCTGCGAGTTCATAACTGAAACGTCTGTCCGGGCGGAGGCATATAAGGTTCCCTGCTCGGACAGTCCTGCGCAAGACGAAGGCCACATTAAGTGGCCTCCTTTGCGTGCGGAACTCGCGATGAACCTTACATACCTCCGCCCGGACAGACGCCCTGTTGTTGGAGCGTGGCTTGTCTTGGGTGTATCGCCGAACATATATAAGTTGAAGGCCACGTTATGTGGCCTTCTTTGTTTGCGGAAAGTGTATCCCGGAATTCTTGTCTGGAATGGGATGCAGTTTCCGCTTGGGACCCGATTGGGAAAGTGTGTCCCACTATTCAGCTGGATTCCGGGATGTATTTTCCGGTTGAGGCTCGTTGGGAAAGTGCGTCCCACTTTGGGGGCTGATTCTGGGACGTGGTTTCCGGTTGGCTCTCATTGGGAAAGTTCATCCCATTTCTCGGCCTAATTATGGGACGCAGTTTCCCGTTGAGGACCCTTTGGGAAAGTGCGTCCCGGTCTGGGCGCTCAAACTGGGATGGATTTTCCGGATGAGGGCTTGACGGAAAATGTGTCCCGTTCCGGGCGCTAATTGTGGGATGCAGTTTCCGCTTGCGGAGTCTCCACTCAACAGAAAACCCGGGTGGCCTGTTTTTTGGCTACCCGGGTTTTTGAGTTGTCGATATGTTCGACTGGCTACTAGTGGGTCTTGCGGCGCTTGATCAGCATGATGAGGGCTATCACTACGAGCGTTGCTCCCGCTGCTGCTGCGGTGGCGACTAGGGCGAATGTTTGGTCGCCGGTGTTTGCGAGGTTCTTCGCTGTGGTCGTAGTCTTGACCTTGGTGTCGGTCTTAGCTCCGTTGTCGGGCTTGGGCTTGTCCGGGTTCGTCGGGGTCTCAGGAGCCTCGGGGTCCTTTGAGCCTTCGGAATCGGTTGGGCCGGCGGTGTTTACCAGCGTATGGTCCAGGAACTTCTTGGCGCCCGCACTTGCCTGTGAGAACAGGCGGCGCGTGCGGATCGGGGTGGCGTTCACCGTTGTGGGCGCCGTCTCCTCGGCCTCGATATTCACGAGCGTCGTGCCGGTGTCGAGGCCCACGTCGTTGTATCCCACGTGGCAGTAATACTGCGCACCGTCATCGTCTGCGGTCAGGTCAATCTCGAGCTTTGAGGCCGTTCCAGCCGCGAGGTTGCCATCGGCACCCACGAGCTTAAACTCTGTCTCGCCGCGGCCCTTGCGGTACCACATATAGGTCGGTGCCAGCCCTGTTTCGCTATCGTCGGCACCGAGTTGCTTCACATGGCCAATCGCCGAGAGCGTCAGGTGGCTTCCCGCCGCGCGCTCAACCGAAGAGTCGTATCCAAGATCCGACCCCTCCGCAGCATCCGCCGCAGGTCCGCTCACGGTCATCGTCATGCCATCGGGCATGGTCTTGACCGTGATGATTGCCGAGCGAATACCTGTTTCGGTCGTGGATCCATTCTTAACGGCGGCGATGGCGAATCGATACTCCGTATTGGGCTGCAGCCCATCCCACTTGAGCGAGGTCTGCGTGTTGTCGGCAATCTTCCAGCTATTGACGACCGCATCCGCCGCATTGCTCTGCAGCATGCCCACGCCGTAGCTAAAGCCACTCTTGTTTGCGAGTACATCGTCCCAGCTAAACGTAACGCTGGTCGAATCGACGGCGTTTGCCGTAAAGCCCGTCACGGCCGGCGCGTCGGGCGTCTCGACGTCCTTAACGTCATAGCCCACGATCCAGAACTGGTCGGTGTCCTTGGTGCCGAGCTTGTCGCCCGAGTCTGCCTCGAACTTGTCGACATCCACCGCGTTGACGCCCAGACGCCACACAAAACCGTACTTGCCCTGCGCGGCCTCGGGCAGGTTGTCGACGGTGCCGCCGTATTCGGTCGATTCACTCGAGGAGTTACCCGTAGTAAAGCCGGCGTTGGCACCAAAGCACAGGCCACCAAACAACTCGTGCTTTGCGAGCTTCGCGCCCATGACAACGCTGCCGTTCAGCGTCAAGCCGAGCTCGAGCTCCTGCTCCTTGCCCTCCTCGACTTCGATGGTCTGCTCAATGCTCGCCCCCGACTGCGCGGCGGCGCCGTTAAACCCATCGTGCGTGTAGGCGCGCGTTACGCCAGGCTTGCCCAGGCCAAAGGAATCCCCAACGGGAGTCTCGCCGTTGAGCGTCGTTTGATAGGTTCCGGGTTCTCCCGACCGGTTGGTCAAAAAGTAGCTGAGCGGCGTCATATTGTGCTGTTTGGCAATGCGGTCATAGGCCTCGACATTAACGACCGAGGTCTGCGCGCCGAGCGACACGGGCGCCGCCATCACGCCCTTGCCACCAGTTTCCTCATTTTCGATCTCATACTCGTAATAGACCATCGGAATCGTGTAGAGCACGGCCTTGTCACCCTCGCCGGCATGCGACTCATAGCTTACGCTTGCGCTGACCGTGCGCTCGCTCCGGTAGTCATAGCATCCCTCGGCGGCAAAATCGACTGAAGCATTCATCGCGACCAGGGGCGGACCGGTCTGCACCTCGACGGCAACGCCCAACTCGGCGCCAATGGTATAGCCCTGGGAAGTCCCTGTGCCCTTTTCCTCTCCGTATGACGTGCCGCCCAACACCAGATAGCCGTATGCCTGCTCCAGATCCTCAACATAGGGCGCATCCTGCAGCACGGCAAGCACGCGCGGGTTGATATAGACCTTGTAGCGGTCCTTGTACGTGATCTTGACGCTGTCGTTGTCGACATCGGGCAGCGCGAGCGAGATAAATGTGCCGTAGGTAGTGCCGCGACGGTTGCTCTCGCTAATCACCTGCTCCTCGCCGCGGCGCACCTTTCCGTTCTCGTCGAGCGAAAAATGCGAGGCGGTCATCCAATAGTAGTCATCGTTCTTGCGCAGGTCCTCGTCGCGGTGCTTGCCCACCACGGCGATAAAGCTCTCGTTATAGCGGTCCGAACCCGAGACGCCGCCCGCCTTGACGTCGCTGATCCACACCTGCTCTATACCCTTGTGGTCATGCTTGTTGCTGCTGTTGTATTGCTGACCGCTCATGCTCATGGTTCCGACCATGGACCCCAAGCCCTGAGCCCCGCTCTGTGCCGTGTTGCAGGCAAAGTCGCGGAACACATCGCCGCCCACGAGCACCTCGTCGACCGCCAGCTGCTCGGACAGGCCGTCAAGGTTGGCAGTGGCAAGGGCAATAGGCGCCAAGGTGCACGGATAGCGCTTATCCTGAGCGCTATCCTTCCATGCGCTGTTGGGCACATGCATCAGCCCATAGGAGGCGAGGAGCCCGTCTCTGTATTCCTTGCAATCGGAAAGCCTGAACTCGCCAGACTCCGAGTCAAAATACGCGTAGCGGTACAGCGCGCCGTACAGCCCCTTGCTGCCGTCAGAAGCGCCGTAATCAAAAGCGCTGCGTTGCCAGTCATAGCCCGCAAGAATAAGGCCCGTGACGGTTTCACCCGTCTTCTTTCCTTCTTCATCGTAGGCGGCAAACGTGCCGAACGTCGCATTCGCAGCGACCATGGTCTTGCCGTTCGCGGAGAGGGAGATTGCGCCCGCGTCGCCCAGAGCATCGACATGGACGAGCGCACCCTTGGATGCATCCCACGAAAACAGCTCGCAATGCGTCGACTTATCAATATTCTTCTTGCCGTAGGGTGCCGAGACCACGATGGCGAGGTCATCGCAAAAATCGCGATCGAGGTCGCCGGCCGCTAGCGAAACGACAGGAGCTGACTGAAGCTGCGTCCAGGAGTCGTTCCCGCCCTTGTTGTGCGTGGTGTAGTCCGCGGCGTTACCGGCATCGATCTTGACGACGCTTTGCTTCCAGTTGCCGCCCTCCAAGTCATACATGTCGACTACAGCCTTGCGCACGCCGTTCTCGTCGACATAGCAGCCCGCGTAGACAAAAAGCTCGTCGACGCCGTCGCCATCGACATCGCCCGCCTCGACATCAAAGACGGCGTCGTGCTCTTGCAGGTAACCGGCATCCAGGTACTTAAAACGGCCTTCGTACATCATATTAGTGTTGACCGTCACCGGCAGGTGTGTGTCGAGAGTGCGCGTACGCCCGTTGCTAAACGAGTAGAGGACCAGCTCAACCTTTCCGGCGTATGACTTGCCGTCAATCGTCGTGGAGGAACTGTCGCCGTAGGCACGGAGCTCGGCAACGCGGCTCTTTTTGCCCGTGCTGGCGTCGCTGCAGAACTCAACACTCGTGGCGTGAATGCCCGAGAAACCGTTGTTGTCGTTGGCGAGTACTGTTGAGGACTCATTGTTGCTTAGGTACGACCAGGTGCCGCCACCGTAGTCGCTATGCTTGTAGAGATCGCTGTTCGTATCGAAGTTGTTGACGTTTTGCCAGAACTTTGCGGCGCCCCACACACTTCCATAGCCATCGGTGAGTTTGCTGCTGCCGCCAATGTCACCGCGCTCGACGTTCTCGAGCTTGTCGCGCAGAGTGTAGCGATTGCCATGGCTACCGTTAGCTGCCATATAGACCTCGCTGCGCGTGGCAAACGTCGTGGGGGTATCAGTGGAATAGGGGCCAATGGTATCGGCCGGAATGTCCTCGCTCGTGCCCAGACCCAGGGCTTGATAATCCTGCTCGGTCATATCGGTGATTGCGGGCGCGTCTGCCGCCTGGGCAACCTGGGGCGTGGCCGTGAAGCAGGCGACGCTCGTGGCGATCAACGCAGCAAGCGCCGCCGTCCCAACAAGCGGGATTTTCGACAGCCTACGGATACGGGGGTGTGGAACGTACATGAGGGACCTCGCTTTATTCGAGTGGAGTGGACTCATTTTTGCAAATGCTACATCCGATGCCCGATATCACGTGTCTCATTTTTGAGAATCCGAGATGCCGCGGAAATCTTATCCCAGCTCAAAGGCCATTTCTGGGATGTATTTTCCGTCGAGTGCCTCATCGGGAAACTGCATCCCATTTCAAGCGTCGATTCTGGGACGCACTTTCCCCTTAGACCCTCAACCGGAAACCGCATCCCACTTTGAGCGCAAATTCCGGGATGCATTTTCCGCTTGAGCCTCATTGGGAAACGGCGTCCCACTTTGAGGGCTGATTGTGGGATGCATTTTCCGGTTTTGCTCTCATTGGGAAAATGCATCCCGTTTCTTGACCGAATAATGGGACGCAATTTCCCGTTGGAGCGCCTTTGGGAAAGTGTGTCCCACTTCGACCGCCCAGAGTGGGATGCACTTTCCGCAAAGCACCTCAACGGGAAACTACGTCCCATTCCAAAGGCAAATTCCGGGACGCATTTTTCGAAAGCCTGCCCATCCGGAAAGCCCGTCCCACTTTGGACGCATCCGGGCACGGAACCATCGACCTATCAGGCCTCCCATCAATAAAGAGGCGTCCTCCCGGGCGGCGGGCACGAAGTTCATCGCGAGTTCCGTACGCAAAGAAGGCCACTTAATGTGGCCTTCGTCTTGCGCAGGACTGTAGAGCAGGGAACTTCGTGCCCCGACGCCCGGGAGGACGTTTCATTTAGAAAGATGGACCGACCGCCGTCAGCGATGGGAGCTACTCCCCCAGCACGGCCTTTTTGGCGGCTGCAGCCATGTTGTCCAGATCTTCCTTGGTGGGGTGATCCTTTGCGGCGACCCAGTTATCGAGCAGCATCTTAAAGCGGACATTGTCGGGATCTTGCTCGAGCATGGCCTCGTAGCGCTGCTTTACGGCAGGGCCCATCTTGCCCTGGCACATCGCCCAACCCGCAAGCTCGGCATCCTCAGCCAAATTGGAGGTCACACGATCGATAATCTGCTGATAATAGCTCTGGTCGGCCCCAAAACCGCAGGTGCCAAACAGAAAGACGCGCTTGCCGTGCAAGGCGGAGAGCAACGCCGCGACCGAAGGCGTGCACGCGCCCTTGTCGCACCAAAAACCGACGAGCACTGTGTCGGCCGCGCAGGCGCCCTGCGCCTCGAGCGCAACCTGATCTGCATCCGCATCGTCGCTCAACGCCGCGGCATGGACAAACTCAACGCCCGCAGCCTGCAGAGTGCGCTTGATCGCACCCGAAACCATCCTGGTATTACCGCTCTTGCTGTTGACCACCAAAGAGCATGTCATAGTCACGTTGCCTCGTTTCCCCCGAAACTCGAGCCATTAATGCAATTTATTAGATGAATATCTTAGTACTAACGGGACAGATGTAAACCACCGTCTGTCGATTGATTAATTTGCACCACGGGCTTGCTCACTGGGCAAACTGGCTGCGGTAGAGTTCGGCGTAGAAGCCGCCTGCCGCTA
>USQE01000003.1 GCA_900556675.1 uncultured Collinsella sp. | reverse complement strand
AGGGGTTGTCCACCATCACGTACTTGTCGTTGTCCACGCTGGGCATCTCGGCGCGCTGCTCCTTGCTGATGCCCCAGTACTTGGTCAGGCCGGAGCCCTGCATCAGACGAACGGGCAGGAAGGGCAGACCCAGAGAAGCAGCATGCAGCTGCAGCATCAGCACGTCCAGGTCGCTTTCGAGCACGGCGTGAACTTGGCTGCCCGAAGACTCGAGCTCGGGGGCGGAATCTACAATGCCAAACTGCTGCTCGTAGACAAAGGGATGGGCATTGCGATCGAGCACATAGTGCGACAGCAGGCCCAGCGCAAAGGCGCGACCCAGATTGGCATCGCGCGGCTGCAGTCGCGACACGCCGTCGCGCAGACACGAGAACTGGCGCGACATGCGCGAGCGGTGCATGACCTGAGCAAGCGATGTACAGTCGGAAATGCGCGGCGTGAGCATGTGGAAGAAGAATGGGTCGGGACCCTGGTTGCCCAGGATAAAGGCGATGCGCTCCTCATCGGACGTAATAACGCCCTGCGGAAGACGGTCGATGCTTTCCTCGCCAAACAGATGATGCGTAATGAGCGCGGGCATAATGATCCTTTCGATTTCATTCGATGTCACCCATTATGCCCACCGCACGGTCATGCCAAACCTGCGGCGGTAAACGATGATATGCAGACTGCCTACGCAAGCCCCAAGTGCGCCTTGACCTCGGCTGCGCGACGACGGGACACAGGCACCGTCGAGGTTACGCGATCGAGCCTGAGCTCCATAAGACCCGTGGAACCGATCTCGACATTATGCACGTCTTCCAAATTGACCAGATAACTGCGGTGGACACGGATAAAGCCCTCGGAGGCCAGGCGCCGCTCGAGCGAGGAAATCGACTCATTGATCAGGTATGTTCCCTCGGCGCAGACGGCGTTGCAAAAATCGGCGCGCGCCTCAAAGTAGCAGACATCCGCCACGGGAATGAACACCCTTTTGCCCCCACGATCCACCGTCAGGCGCAAAGGCTGGCGCGGAGCATGGACGACACGGCGAGCGCCCAGGACGGTCTCGATCTTGTCGAGTGCCTTTGACAAGCGGGCATCCTCGACCGGTTTGACGATGTAATCGACAGCATCGAGGTTATAGGCATCAGCCGCATACTCGGCAAATGCCGTCACAAACACCACGACTGGCGGCGTCTTTAGGTTCTGCAGCGTCTCGGCAAGCTCAATTCCCGAGCGACCGGGCATGGTAATGTCTAAAAACAGCACGTCGGGCTTGTTCGACAGAATCGACTCCACGGCTTCGGTGACATTGCCCGCTTCGGCAATCTGACCTACACGCGTATCCTTTTCCAACAGATAGCGTAGCTCAGCCCTAATGTGAGGCTCGTCATCCACCAAGATGTTCCAGCCTTCGGACATATGCGCTTCCCCTCTTTTTCTCTCAATCCAACCGCGTGCTACACCGTTAGCGGCGCCGGCTCATGCGGCTCGCCGTTCAACTCTACGATGACCTGTGTTCCCACGCCCTCCTGGGACTTCACGCGCATGCCAGAATCTTCTCCGTAAAAGAAATGGATGCGCTGAAGCACGTTGAAAAGCGCCAGGCCGCAACCTCGCTTGATGGAGCCGTCGGCGGTAATGCTCTCGGGCTCCTCTCGGCGATGCTGCTCAAACAGATGCGCACAGACTTCTTCGCTCATACCGATGCCGTCATCTTCGACGGTGATCTCCAAGCCGTCATCGGTCTCAAAAGCCCTAACACGAATAGAAAGCGGCTCGGTCTCGCGCTGCGCATGCTTGATGCAATTTTCGAGCAGCGGCTGCAAGATAAACGGCGGCACCAGGCTGTCGCGCACCTCAAAGTCGATGTCGACCGAAACGCGCAGACGGCCGTCGCCATACCGGGCCTGCATAAGATTGATATAACGAGTGCCCTGTTCCACCTCGTGCTCGAGCGTGGTGAGCGTATCGGAATCAGAAAGCGTCTGACGATAATAGTTGGAAAAGTCGATCAGCAGCGATCGCGCCTTGTCGGGCTCGGTTCGAACGAGCGACACGATCGTGCTAATGGTATTGAATAGAAAATGCGGGTCGACCTGCGACTGCAGGGCGCGAAGCTCAACGCGAGCCGTGAGCTCGTCCTGGCGCTCGAGCTCAAAGCTAGCGAGCTGCGTGGAAATTAGATCGGCAAAACCCGAGGCAAGGGCCGTCTGACGCATATCGATGCTGCTCAGGCGGGGGTAATACAGCTCGAGTGTGCCCACGCAATGCCCGCGCACGGTAAGCGGCGCGACAATGCCGGCGCGCAGGCGGGGAAAATAGCCGCCCGTCTCATTGGAGGCGTCGCGCGAAAACACACTCTGTTCGCCGGACTCGATCACGTTGAGCGTGGTCTTGAGCACGACCGGGGTGCCGGCAGGGCACTTTGCCGAGTCCTCGCCCCAGCTTGCCAACACCTGTTTGCCATCGGTAAAGCAGATGGCAGAGGCGATGGTCTCGGACAGGATGATTTTAGAGGCGCCCAGGGCCGCTTCGGGCGTAAGGCCGCGCGACGTGTAGGCGAATATTTTTGATGCGATGGCAAGCGTACGGTCGGTTGCGCTCGATGTGAGGTCGTCGGGGACCACAAAGACATACGAGAAGAAGAAGCACAGCATGACCATGCCGGCAATGACCACGACGCCCGGAACGGGATTGGGATTATCGGTTAAATCCCAGATAAGCAGCAGGATAAGCGCCGGAACGACAACACCGAGCAGGATGGCCTGGACCACATGCTGGGCCGTACGAAAGACCTTGGTAGAGTTGTAGCTCTTGCCCAGAATCAGCCTGTTTAAATCCACCGTCATCCCCTTTTATCTATCGCACCCATAGCAATAAAGAGGGCCGCAAGCGACCCTCTCCATTGCATTATGCAATCAAAAACTGTGTTTTACATCCAGTCGTCGATGAACGGTAGTTTAGGCGCTGTATTTGTTGGCCTCGCCAAAGGTGCCAGCCTCGACGATCCAGCCGTCCTTCATGATGACGTCCATGTTGTCGGTGTTGAGCACGTGGATGTCGGCGGCGACGTCACCGTTGACGACCAGCAGGTCGGCGCACTTGCCGGCCTCGATGGAACCGGTCTCGTCCTCGATGTGGCACATCTTGGCACCGTTGAGGGTAGCGCAGGTGATGGTCTCGACCGGGGTGAAGCCGATCTTGTCGACGAACTCGTACATCTCCTCGATGGAGCAGGTGCCATACGGGGTTACGAAGGAGAAGGAGTCGGAGCCGATCGTCATGACGACGCCGCGCTTCTTGGCCTCGCGCAGGCAGTCGTAGTTGCGCTGCAGCTCCTTCTCGACCAGGGTGCCCTCGTACTTGTCGTGCAGCTCGGGGACGTAGACGGGCGGATAGGTGGCGTACCAGGTGGGCAGGAAGGCGATCGTCGGGGTGAAGAAGGTGCCCTGCTCGGCCATGAGGTCCATGGTGCGCTCATCGATATCGAAGCCGTGAATCAACTGCTCGCAGCCAAAGCGAACGGAATCGTAGGCAGCGGCGTGGTTGTTGTAGCAGTGGCTCCACACGGGGATGCCAACCATCTTGGCCTCTTCGACCACGGCCTGGATCTCCTCAGAGCAGTAGTGCTGGTCGCGACCGGAGTCCCAGCGCCAGATGCCGCCACCGGTAGCCCAGATCTTGATGGCATCGGGGTTCTCGCGCAGGCGACGACGGACGGCCTTGCGCAAATCCCAAGGACCGTCGACCTGGTCGCCCCAGGGATGGGATTCCTTGTTGAGCTCCTGGGTGCAGTGGTGGGAGTCACCGTGACCGGCAACGCGGCAGAAGCCCAGGCCGGTGGCCAGAACGCGCGGGCCCTTAAAGACGCCCTTGTCGATGCAGTCGCGAATCTGGATACCAAAGCGGCCGATCTCGCAGACGGTGGTGAGGCCGTGGGTGAGGCAGTCGTAGGCCTGCTTGACGGCGACGGCCTGCTTCTCGAGGAGCGGCTGCATGACCCAATCGGTGTCATCGTCGGTCAGGTTGCCCGAGAAGTGCAGGTGGGTGTCGATCAGGCCGGGAAGGACGGTCTTGCCGGCGGCGTCGATAACCTCAACGCCCTCGGGAAGGTCCTGCATAACACCGGCGTACTCGATCTTGCCGTTGTCGTCGACGAGAACGAGGGAGTTCTCGACCGGCTCGGCGCCGGTACCGTCGATGAGCTTACCGCCAACGATTGCATACTTAGTGGACATGGTTCCTCCTTATGGATCCATATAGTGGGCGAGGCCGTGTTGGGTCGCAGCCTCACAAAGCTACCCAAGTGATGCCGGGTTCGGTGCGCGGAAGAGAGGGCCCCGCGCACCTGGTCCGCCCCGGCTAGGCGTTACTTTTTGCGGGAATTGGTGAAAGCCATGAGGGCCAGGCCAATAGCCAACCAGCCGATCACGATGCTCCACTCCACCATGTTGAGGGAGGCGGGAGAGAACGGAATCACGAGCAGGCCGATGATGATGGCGCAGGCAGCGATAGCGAGGCCGATGCCAAACTTGCCGCCGGGTACCTCGTAGGGACGAGGCAGGTCGGGCTCGGTGAAGCGCATGCGCAGGCAGGCGAGGGCGACCATGCCGCAGGAGAAGATGAAGGCGAGAGCCGACACGTTGGTCAGGGGGATGAGCATGTTCTTGCCCAGGAACGGACCAATGACGGTGATGACGCCCAGTACGACGCAGGCAAGCTTGGGAGCGCCGGACTTGGGGTCGACCTCGGCGAATTTCTCGGGCAGCTGGCCCTTGCGGCCCATGGCGAGCATGATGCGGCTCGTGGCGCCGTAGAAGGAGTTCATCGGGCCCATGGGTCCAAGCGTGGCGATGACGAGCATGGCCAGGTACAGGAGCATGTTGATGCCCTTGAGGCAGGCAAGCGCGGGAACCGGGCTCTTAACAAACTCATGCCAGTCGAGGATGGTGCCGAACGAGTAGATGCAGACCATGTAGAAACCGCCGGCGGCCAGCAGAGCCAGGGAGATGATCTTGCCGAACTTGTTCCAGTTGAGGCCCTCGGCTGCTTCCTCAGCCTGCTGAGGAATGGTGTCGAAACCGGCGTAGAAGAACGGAGTCAGAACCAGGACCGACACGATGCCGGCGAACAGGCTGGTGCTCTCGGTAGCGGCCTTGCCGCCGCCAGCGCCGGCAACCTGGGAGAACACAGGCATGGCATTGTCCGGCGAGCCGGTGAACAGCGAGACGCCCATGGCGAGCAGCATGCCGCAGAGCAGGGCCTTGGTCAGGAAGGCCTGGAGCTTGGCGGCCGAGCTGGCACCGCGGAAGTTGAGGAAGATGACGTAGACTGCAAAGCCGAGCGCAATCAGCGTCGGGAACAGGTAAACGTCGGCGCCCAGGATGGTGTAGAGCTTGACGGCGCGCAGCCACTCAAGACCGGGCAGGCTGCCGAACATCTCAGACACGAGGGTCGAAATGGCGATGGCCTCCCACGGGCACAGGATGCCGTTGCCCAGGGCCAGGAGCCAACCGGTGATGTAGCTCAGCGTACGGCCAAAGCTACGATCGACATACTCGACGATGCCACCCGAGATGGGGATAGCAGCCGTGAGCTCACCGAAAACAGCTCCGACGGGCACGAGGAAGATTGCACCCAAGAGGAATGCGATCATAGCGGGAACGGGACCGCCGCCCACGACCATCCAGTCGCCGACCTGCAGAACCCAACCGGTACCGATGATGGCACCGAAACCGATGGTGAAGAAGTTCCAGAGCGAAAGCGTTTTCTTCATGCCGCCGTTATCCTCGACTGCAACTTCTGCGTTCTTGTCCGCCATTGTTCCCCTCCTTTCCTTTTTGACGCCCCTTGACGTCACCCCTTGCGCGGTCCGTTTCGCCGCGCACTTTTATTTCCTGGCCTTAAGATACGGCCTTGGCGCAGCATGGCCGCCCATGGCTCGACCGAAGGCCGAACTCGCATATGAGCGGCGCCATTTTTGGGACGAACGGCACGGTTTGCCGCTCATTGTTGCCGCCTGACCGACGGACGCACGCTCATCGGACGCATATATAGAGATGTTTTTGAGGCCGTGCGTTTTGCGCCTTTCGTACCGTTTACCGAGCTTTTGACGCGCAGGCCCATTTGTTGCACATCTTTTTTGTAGGATAGACAGGTTATACATGAGACAAGGCGGTGCGAATGGCATACGGATACAACGACGGTGATCAACGGCGACAAAGCGTTCGCCTTGCTGGCCGTACCACGCCGACGCCCAGAAGTGCCACGAGCAGCAATCCGCAACGTCCTCAAGAGCAACCCAGGCCTTCGTCTCGGCAGCAGGCAAGCAGAACACGGCAGAGTGGCCGTCCGCGCACGGGCACAAGCGCGCAGCAAGATAGCCGCTTGGGCGCGCGCACTCGACAGCGTCAAGCCGAGGTTCCGCAACTGCGCCGCAACGGCACACGTCAGCCCGGCATCCATATCAATCGCTTCTTTTCGCATCCCCAAGGCGGACGCGACGGCAAGCCTCACAGCTCGACATCGCACGTGAATGCCCCCGCCCTGCCGGCTCGTCGACTTCGCCTCACACTGTGCTCTATCCTCACCTGTCTGGTCTTTGTGCTTATGAGCTCCTGTATCTCCCACGGCTCGGCCGGCCTCGATCCAACCGCCGAGGACAAGCTGCTCAAGGCCCCGGTTGCGCCCGGCTACTCGTTTGCGTTTTCGACCCCGCGCACGCAGTGGCAAGCCGGCACCATGCCCCATATCTATCAGATCGATCCGGCATGGTCGGAGCTGCCCTACGCCGGCGGCACCATCCGCCAAAATGCCTGCGGCCCTACCTGTCTTACCATGGTCTACATCTATAAGACCGGCCACACCGATATGACGCCGGTCGATATGTGCGCTCTTTCCGAGGCGGGCAACTATGCCCCCACCGGCGCCACCGAGTGGTCGTTTATGACGAGCGGCGCATGGCAGCTGGGCCTTAACGGAACTGAGCTCCATATCGATCGCAGCTCCATCACCCAGGCGCTGCGCTCGGGCGCGCCCATCATCGCATCGGTTCGTCCCGGCACCTTTACCAGCGTTGGACACTATATCGTGCTCTGGGGCATCGACGATGCCGATCAAGTGGGAGTCTACGACCCCAACTCGCAAAGCCGCAGCGCCCGCCGCTGGGGCGTCGTAGAAGTCCTCAACGAAATCGAAGCCATGTGGGCCTACTACTGGTCATTTAAGAACGTCCCCAATGACTAGGTGAATAGCAAAAGCCCCGCAGTCGGAGCGGACTGCGGGGCTCATGAAGAGAGGCTGGTTTGTGGGCGCTTTGCCTGGCGCCCACGAGAGATGCAACAGAGTAGAGACTACTCGTGGATGCGGGTACCGGAGAGGCCGGCCATGGTCTCGGCGGCCTTGTCCAGAGCACCGATGATGCAGGTGCGACCCTTGCGGGAACGGGCGAACTTGATGGCAGCGCGGACCTTGGGCTCCATGGAACCCTTGCCGAACTGACCCTCGTCGGCCAGGCGCTCGGCCTCGTCGGCGGTGAGGTCCTCGAGCTCCTCCTGGTTGGGCTTGCCAAAGTTGATGGCGACATGCTCAACGGCGGTCAGCAGGAACAGAACGTCGGCGTCGCAGTCCTCGGCCAGCAGCTCGCCGCCCAGGTCCTTGTCGATGACGGCGGGAACGCCCTTGTAGCAGCCCTTGTTCTCGTAGTCGCGGACGACGGGGATACCGCCACCACCGCAGGCAATGACGATGAACTCGTTATCGAGCAGGTTGAGGATGGAGTCAGCCTCGACGATCTTCTTGGGGTCGGGGGAAGCGACGACGCGACGCCAGCCGCGACCGGAATCCTCGACGAAGACCTTGGAAGGATCCTCGGCCATGAACTCCTTGGCCTGCTCCTCGGTATAGAAGGGGCCGATCGGCTTAGTCGGGTTCTTGAACGCGGGATCATCCGGGTCGCACTCGATCTGGGTGACGACGGTGGCGGCGTGCCAACGCTTATAGCGCTTGTGCATCTCGCGGCCGATGCCCTGCTGCAGGTGATAACCAATGTAGCCCTGGGACATGGCGCCGCACTCGGGCAGCGGCATCTCGGGGGTGCCGATGGCGTCGTGGGCAGCGGCGAAGGCGTTCTGGATCATGCCAACCTGCGGGCCGTTGCCGTGGGTGATGATGATCTCGTTGCCCTGCTCGATCAGGCCGAGGAGAGCGTGAGCGGTGTTGCTCACGGCCTCGATCTGCTCAACGGGGTTGTTGCCGAGGGCGTTGCCGCCAAGGGCGACGACGATACGATCGGGCTTGCCAAGAGGCTTAGACATTGCTGGAATCCTTTCTGTAAAAGGCCTACAACCCATTAATAAACCGCGCCCGTGCGATACGCGAATTTATGAAGGTTTATATTCTCTTTATCGCTCATTTTATTCATTTTGAAAATAGTTGAACGGTGAACGGTCGCTTTTACCCGCTCAGCGTAAAGAAACCCAGCTCAAGCATATCTACGTCATTTACGTGCAACTTTATTTTAATAGAGCAGGGATTAGACCAGATTATGCAAACTATATCTTTGCTAAACATAAAACAGACAGCGCAAAATCTTACTCGCACTATACGAGATTCTATGCACTTATTGGACGAGTATGCAGCCCTGCAATAACATGGCGTTTTTCATCCAACTTAAGGAATAGACGAGCGCCTTTGCCGCGCGTCGGCCGGCAGCCGGCGAGCCGTCTCGTCGATTGCCGCTTCCAGAAAATCAAAAACTGATATTGCGCGCGCAATTGCGGCATGGTACTTTAGCGAAGAACAGCGCGGGCTGGGGCGACAGAGATCTGTCGTGAAGTTTGGGTTCGGCGACCCCGCTACTGTCTTCTCCTTATCCGCCAGCGAACCCCTTGAGCGACGGATTGAGGAGGTCCTTACTATGACAAAAATGCTCAAGATCACGCTGAATGGCGAGACGTTTCTCGCCGACATGCTCTGGGACAAGGCTCCCGAGGCATGCAAGCTGTTCGAATCGTCCTGTCCGGTCGAGTCACGTATCTTTTCGGCCAAGATCTGCGATGCCGAGGTAACCTATCCCGTATCGGGCCCCATTGCCAATTACGAGCACATCGAGAACCCCGTCTTTCACGAGCCGGCGGGCGCCGTGAGCTGGTATGGCGGCTGGTCGTCAATTTGCATCTTCTTTGACGTGTGCGAGCCCTTTGGCACCTGCAACATGTTCGCCCGCATCTGCGAAGCCGACCGTGAGCGCTTTGCCGACGCCTGCCGCAATGTCTGGGACAACCAGGGCATGTACATCAAAAACGAAATTGTCGAGATCGAAGCGGAGGCCTAAAGATGATGGATATCAACACCCTGCTCGCACTCGACCTTGCCGAGTACACCACTGCACTTGAGGCCCTCGCCGACCAAATGATGCTCGAGGAACCGCGCGATATCGACTACATGCGCCGCCGCAAGCTTGACACAGGCCGCGAATTCGCCGTCTGGAACTTCACCGTCGGCTACTGCATGAACGCGGCCGACGCCCTCTCCCTCCTGCGAGCCCAGGCCAACGAAAACGCCAACGACGGCACCGCCGACCTCGCAACGATCAACAACAGCGCCGCGCGCCTGTGCGACTGGTTCTCGGGCGCCTTCGACGTCACCGGCAAAATGGATGACACCACGGCAATCCTCGCCCACAGCCGCGACCTCTACGCCCAGGTTGAGACTCACGAACAGTTCGCGGCCCTCACCCGCGCCACCGAGCGCTATCTGGTCCAGCTCCAATTTTGGGTCGACCGCCAGATTCCCTGGCCGGCTATTAGCGACCTCGTCCACGGCTACCGCCTACGCACGGAGTCCGGCGAGACAAGGTAACCAAGCAAGCAGCACCGACAACACCCCACCATCGGGATCCAAAGTAAGAATCAGAGGGCTGGAGACGCACCCAACAGCGTCCCCAGCCCCTTCGCAAAGTAGAGCACTGTTTCAGTGGCTTTGAGGCCTATTCGAACCTTTGCTATCTCCCAATTTTTGTATATTTACGACAATATTATCTGCCAATTTTTGTATGATTTTAGGCGATTCTATCTGTCAATTTTTGTCATTTGGGGGTTTAATGCTACGCCGCAAGGTCACTGATAGGCTTTTGAGCTGGAAGAATAACTCCAATAAGGCATTACTCGTTACTGGTGCGCGTCAGATTGGCAAGAGCTATGCGATTCGCGCGTTTGGAAAAAGCAACTACGCTTCGTATTTTGAGGTCAATTTACTACTCGATGTCGAAGCAAGGAATGCACTTGTTGGCGCAAAGAACTCCGTTGACTTTATCAACCGCGTAGCCCTTCTTGCGGATGCGCCGCTTGTTGAGGGCGATACGCTTGTCTTTGTCGATGAGATTCAGGAGTATCCGCAGATCGTTACACTCATGAAGGCGTTGGTCGAGGATGGGCGCTTTAGCTATGTCTTCTCGGGGTCTATGCTTGGGACTGAGTTTAAGGGGATCTCTTCTTTTCCGGTGGGGTATGTAGAGCACATTGTTATGCGCCCGATGGATTTTGAAGAGTTTTGTTGGGCAAACAGCGTTAGCGAGAATGTGCTTGCAGGCATTCGCAGCTGCCTTGTCGAGAAACATCCTGTCGAAAACTATATTCATGAGGCGATGCTCAAGAACTATAGAGCTTATATCGTTTGCGGCGGCATGCCGGAGGTCGTTCAGAATTATATTGATTCGGGTTATTCGCTCGTGAGCACACGTGAACTTCAAACTCAGCTGGTCGATCAGTACAAAAGCGATATCTCAAAATATGCATCGACTCGAGCGTTTAACGTTCGGTCGATTTTTGAGCAAATTCCCGTTCAGCTTGAGGCGGAGTCTCATCGCTTTGTTGTTTCGTCTCTGGGTGAGGGAGCTCGCCTTAAAAAATATGAGCAGGATTTCCTGTGGCTTGTTAACGCAGGTGTTGGATTGATGGTCGCCAGGGTGACGGAGCCACGGAGTCCTCTCAAGAGGACGGAGAAAACGACAGCCTTCAAACTATACGAGTCTGATACAGGCATGCTCGCATCGCGATACCCTGGCAGCACTGCACGCGCTGTCTATCTTGATATGAAAACTCCCAACCTTGGTGGTCTCTATGAGAACGTGGTCGCGCAGGAACTCGTTGCCCTCGGGGCGGATGCATGGTACTACCAAACGCGTGAGGTCGGTGAAGTTGACTTTGTGATCGAAGGCGTCCACGGTCATGTTGTCCCAATCGAGGTCAAATCGGGCAAGAAAGTTCGAGCGCATGCGGCCCTCGATCGTCTGATGAGTGTGGGCGAGTACAAAATTCCCGAGGCCGTTGTACTAAGCCACGAGAATCTCAGCAAAGAGGGCAAGGTTCTGTACGTTCCAATCTACATGACGTTTTGTCTCGATGAGTTTATGGAAAAGGATGACCCCAATAACGATTTCTCGTTCGCGCCCATATCTCTCTAGCCATTTGAATCCGCAATCCAGCCCCGTCCACGCATCAATGCATTTCCCAAGGTGCTGCGCGTTTCGCGGCAAAGTCGCGAAAAAGCAAAGGGATAAGGCGTTGCAACAGCCACGTTCCCCATCCATCCCCAAAGTGACGCGCCTTTCGCGGCAAAGCCGCGAAACAGCGAAGGGGACGGAATACCCGACCAGCCACGTCCTTCATCCGCCCACACAATCCGAGGACGTAGTCGTAGCAGGATCTGAGGGCTGACCATCGCGGACACTCCGCAGGACGAAAGAACCCCCGCCGCACGTAGTGTGAACTGCCTCCCATTTCTTGGACATGAGAAATGGGAGGCTTTTTATGCGTATCGACTTGAGGGTGAAGCACGACATCGAGGCCAGGAAGGCGGCGATCGGGCTCTTCGAGCGAGGCCACGGCTCCGAGTCGGCGGCGAAGGCGCTGTCGGTCCCGCGCGACACCGTGAGACAATGGCTCTACGTATACCGGTCGTTCGGAAGCGAGGTGCTGCTATCCATGGACGGTAAGCAGACCAGGTACACATACGAGCAGAAGGTCGCCGCCGCCTCGGCCGTGGTCGACGGCGGCATGAGCAAGCGGGACGCCATGGAGGCGTTCGGGGTCATGTCCCTGGCGCCGCTCAAGAGATGGTGCGCGCTCTACCGCGAGGGCGGCGCCGAGGCGCTCAGGCCCAGGCCCAAGGGCCGGCCGAGCGGTTCCAAGGCGAGGCCGCGCACGCGCGAGCAGGAGCTCGAGGAGCGCTGCCGAAGGCTCGAGACCGAGGTGGCCTACCTAAAAAAATTGCGTGCCCTGGTCGAGAGGGACGGACTCTGACCAGGGCGAAGGTCGAGGCCGTGAGCGCCCTGCGCGAAGAGGGGTACGGGCTGGGGTGCCTGCTGGAGTGCGCCGGCCTGGCGAGGTCGAGCTACTACTACGCGCTGTCGCACCCGAAGGCTCCCACCAGGCCCGAGCTCTGGGAGGCCGCCGCCGAGATATTCTCGCGCACGGCCAACGGGTGCGGCCACAGGCAGATCGCCATGTGCCTGCGCGCCGAGCGGGGCGTGCGCATAGCCTACAAGACCGTGCTGAAGATGATGCGCGAGATGGGCATCAGCTGCGGGATCCGCCGCGAGACCGACTACCACAGGTACAACTCGTACAGGGGCAAGGTCGGAAAGACCTTCGAGAACGTCATCGGGCGCGACTTCGCCGCCGACGGGCCGTGGGAAAAGATGGGCACCGACGTCACCGAGTTCAAGCAGCCCTGGGGCAAGGCCTACTTCGCGCCGGTCTACGACTTCGGCAGCAAGGAGATCGTCGCCTGGTCCACGTCGCTGCACCCCAACATGGCCCAGCAGCACGAGCTGCTCGACCAGCTCGTGTCCAGGAAGCCCAAGGGCTCCAGGCCGATCCTGCACTCGGACATGGGCTGGCAGTACCAGCAGGCCGGTTGGTGCAGGCGGCTGGAGGAGGCCGGCGTGGTGCAGAGCATGTCCCGGAAGGGCAACTGCATCGACAACGGCGCGACGGAGCAGGTGTTCGGCCACATCAAGGACGAGTTCTTCCGCGGAAGGACGTGGCCGGACTTCGAGTCCTTCAAGGCGGACCTCGACGACTTCGTGGTCCATTGGAACACGAGGAGGCGCCAGGTTAAACTGAAGGGACTGACCCCGGAGGAGTTCCGGAGACAGTCCCTTGCGGCGTAGTTTTTATTTAAGCCGTCCAAGTTTTGGGGTGCAGTTCACGAATCACATTCCGGGGGCCCTGCAATGCGTTGAGTTGCGCGGAGCCGGTTATGCGGCTTCGTACTCAAGCGATGTTTGCGTCAGGCGCGTTACTCGGCGTGCGCGTAATCAACCTTGGCGCGGCGAGCGGTAGCCTTCTCCCAATCGCTGGTGCCCTCAAAGACATCCTGCTTGTAGGGATTGCGACCGAGCTTCTTGGCGCGGTAGGCGATGTAGATGATCGCGGCGACGTTGGCGATCAGCGCGGCAATCGAGACCGCGGTGGCGGCGCCTGGGTCGAGCGTGGAGTGGGTCACAAAGATGGACTCCTCCTGGAAGTACGGGAACACCTGGGCAAACATGCACCAAATAGCAAGTGTAAAGGCGCGGTTCTGAATCCAGCCGCCCTTGTTCCAGATAAAGGCGGCGACGGTGGGCGCCAGCAGCAGCGCAAAGCCGCAGAACCAGGAGTGGGTGGGCAGGCAGTTGTAGGTGTAGCAGAAGTTCCAGACATCGTAGGCGATGATGTAGACCCAGGTCATGTCGGGCCACAGCATATCGGTCTGATCCTCGGAGGCGTAGACGCTCCACCAGCCGGTCATGCAGAAGATGTTGATGAGACCGGCGATGCCGTTGAACACGTTGTTCCAGCCGGCAAGCTGCGTGACACCCTCGGAGGTGACCCAGGTGGACTGGCCCAGGACAAAGAAGTGGTAGGCACTCTCGAAATCGGACACGACGGCAATCATGATGTTGATAGCGACGATCACAAACGGCCATGCGCGGAACCAATGCGCCTTGCCGATCTTGCCCCACTGGTACTTAATGGCAATGAAGCCCCAGCAACCGGCCAGCGCCGCGTATACCTTGGCGTAGTGGAACCAGCTGTTCTGGTACACATGGGTGGGGTTGGTGAGCGCCCACTCGGCACCCTGCGAAACGCCGACGGCGATGGCGACGCAGTAGATGGTCATGGCCAGCGGAGCAACGCCAAAGATGATTGCCGCGCCCAGCTTGGTGCGGCGGCCGACCTCGTTGAGCACGATCAGGCCAATAAAGACCATGGCCCAGCCGGCCCAGTGGATAAGGGTATCGCTACCCCAAACATCGAACAGCATGCTGCTCTCCTTTCACACGCCCGCGGCCCCTCTTCTGATCGCGGGCAGTTTGGCCAAATGGCGTCAGTTCTGGGGCTTGCGCTCCGGATACTTGGCGGTATAGCCCTCGATGTGGAGCGTCGAGGCGATAATCTCCTTGACCGTCTCGTCGGGCACATCGGGGTGCGTGCGGATATACATCAACAGTCCCATGATGAGGGTGTAGAACGTCTCGTAGACATGGTCGATGCGTAGCTCATGATGGGCGACAAAATCCACCACGGTGGTGTCGCAGATATACTGCGCCACGCGCTGGACCACGTTGTGCAAAAAGCCGCCGTAGAGCGCGCCGCTGCTCGAGGTGAGCGTACTCGGCAGCTCGTGGCCGCTCACGACCAGGCGCTTGAAGAGCGGGGCGACGGTGTCGAGTGCGCCCTCGATATCACCGACGATGCGGCTGGCATTCCACCGCTCGAGCTCGGCGATAAAACCGTCGATCGCCTCGTCCATGACGGCGGTGACGGCGGCGTCCATGTCGGCGAAGTAGTGGTAGAACAGCGAGCGCGTGCAGCCGGCTCGCTTGGTCACGGCCGAGACGGATAGATGGGACACGCCCAGCTCGGAGCTTACGGTGCGCACGGCATCGAGGATCTCGCGACGGCGTTCGTCGCCCGTCAGGCGCTTTGTCGCGCTATCGGATGCGGGGACGGCATCGACCACAGAGGTTTCTGCTGTGTTGCTGTCCATGTTTTGCCGCCTTTCATCCTCTTTTGCCTGACCGTTCGCCTAACAGTCTTGAATATTGTTGACGGTTCGTCAATACTATTTTTGACACAATGTCAACAATGGCGGGTGAACGGCATGGGGGCATGCCCGGCCTGCAAAAAAGAGGGGCGCCGCGGTCTCGCCGGGCTGTGGTAAGAGAAGGGACAACCATGATTCTCAACGGACCGGGAATTAGCTACACCGAGCCCGATATCGGTTCGGAGTTCGTGCCGCCGCTGCCGGAGCATCCGCGCGAGGCCATTGTCAAGCTGTGCGAGCATTGCACCAACCGACTGCTGCATCGCGACGAGCTGCTGGGCTACGAGTACTGGTCGTTTGCCGAGGCCGCGACCGACGAGCAGGCCGAGGTGCTCTGCAAGATGAAGATGCGCCGTCCCTACACGCTGCCCGAGATGGTCAAGCTCACCGGCATGCCCGAGGCTCAGATCGAGAAGATGCTCGACGACATGAGCTACACGGGTCTGCTCGAGTACAACTGGGAAAATCCCGAGCGCGCCAAGCAGTGGGTGCTGCCCATGCTGGTACCGGGTTCCGCCGAGTTCCTCAACATGCGCGTGAGCCAGCTCGAAGAGCACCCGGTCTACGCCAAGTTCTTTGAGCAGGCGTCCAAGGGACCACTGTCCAAGGCCACGCCGATGGTGCCGCCCGGAGGCGCCGGTATCGGCATGCACGTCATTCCAGTCGAGAAGGCCATCGACGCCGCGAGCACCTCGGTGCCTATTGAGCATATCGAGCATTGGCTCGACAAATACGAGGGTAAGTATGCCGCCAGCACCTGCAGCTGCCGCGCGAGCCGTCGCGTGATGGGCGAGGGTTGCGCCGACGACCCCGCCGACTGGTGCATTGCCGTGGGCGATATGGCCGACTACGTGGTCGAGACCGACCGCGGCCACTATGTGACGCGCGAGGAGGTCTACGACATTTTGCGCCAGGCCGAGGACAACGGCTTTGTGCACCAGATCACCAATATCGACGGCGAGAACAAGATCTTCGCCATCTGCAACTGCAACGTCAACGTGTGCTACGCCCTGCGCACATCGCAGCTGTTCAACACACCCAACCTGTCGCGCTCGGCCTATGTCGCCAAGGTCGAGAAGGATAAGTGCGTGGCCTGCGGTCGCTGCGTTGAGGTGTGTCCGGCCGGCGCCGCCAAGCTGGGCCAAAAGCTCTGCAGCAAGAAGGCGGGCGGACAGGTGCCCGAGTATCCGCGCCAGGAGTTGCCCGATGCCACCAAGTGGGACCACACCAGGTGGTCGCCCAACTACCGCAACGACAACCGCATCGAGACGCACGAGTCCGGCACCGCGCCCTGCAAGACGGCCTGCCCCGCGCACGTTGCCGTTCAGGGCTACCTGAAGCTCGCGGCGCAGGGCCGCTATGACGAGGCCCTAGCACTCATTAAGCGCGAGAACCCGCTGCCCGCCATCTGCGGCCGTGTGTGCAACCGCCGCTGCGAGGACGCCTGCACCCGCGGCCGTGTGGACGCCGCCGTGGCTATCGACGAGGTCAAGAAGTTCATCGCCCAGCGCGATCTTGATGCCGCGACCCGCTATGTCCCGCCCGTGGTGACGCCGACGCGCGCTGGCGGCTTCGATCAGAAGATCGCCATCATCGGTGCCGGTCCGGCCGGCCTGTCCTGCGCTTTCTACCTGGCCGAGAAGGGCTACAAGCCTGTCGTGTTCGAGAAGAACGAGCGCCCGGGCGGTATGCTTACCTATGGTATTCCCAGCTTTAAGCTGGAGAAGGACGTTATCGAGGCCGAGGTCGAGATCATTCGCCTGATGGGTGCCGAGTTCCGCTATGGCGTGGAGGTCGGCCGCGATGTGACGCTCGACGAGCTGCGCGAGCAGGGCTTTAAGGCCTTCTACGTGGCTATTGGCTGCCAGGGCGGCCGCCTTGCCGGTATTCCGGGCGAGGATGCCGAGGACGTGACCGTGGCCGTCGACTTTTTGCGCGAGGTCAACAGTGGCAAGATCGACGCGCTGCCCGGCCGCACCATCGTGGTGGGCGGCGGCAACGTGGCCATCGACGTCGCGCGCAACGCCTGCCGTCTGGGTTCCGAGCACGTTGAGATGTTCTGCCTGGAGAGCGAGGCCCAGATGCCCGCCAGCGAGGAGGAGCGTCGCGAGGCCGTTGAGGACGGCGCTCACATCAGCTGCGGCTGGGGCCCCAAGGAGGTTCACCTGGACGAGGCCGGTCGTGTGTGCGGTATCACCTTCAAGCGCTGCACGCGTGTCTTTGACGACGAGGGCCGGTTTGCGCCCGAGTACGACGAGAACGATCTGCGCCGCGTCGATGCCGACCGCGTGGTCATGTCGATTGGCCAGTCCATTGTGTGGGGCGACCTGCTGGCTGGCTCCAAGGTGGAGCTCGGCCGCGGCCAGGGTGCTCTTGCCGACCCCCAGACCTATCAGACCGCTGAGCCCGACATCTTTGTGGGCGGCGACGTCTACACCGGTCCGAGCTTTGCCATCGACGCCATCGCCGCCGGTCACGAGGCCGCCGTGTCCATCCATCGCTTTGTGCAGCCGGGCTCCACGCTCACCATCGGCCGCAACCAGCGCCATTACACCGCGCTCGACCGCGACGATGTCGTGATTGAGAGCTATGACAACGCGAGCCGCGAGGTGGCGCATGTCGACCGCGACCGCGAGAAGGCTGCACCCTTTAGCGAGTACGTCGAGACCTTTACCGAGGAGCAGGTGCGCGCCGAGACCGCCCGCTGCCTGGGCTGCGGTGCCTCGATCGTCGATCCCAACAAGTGCATCGGCTGCGGCCTGTGCACCACCAAGTGCGCGTTCGATGCCATCCGCCTGGATCGCGATCGCCCCGAGTGCTCCACGATGGTCAAATACGAGCAAAAGCTCCCCAGCCTGGGTAAGTACGCGCTCAAGCGCGCCATCAAAATCAAATTCGGGAAGAAGTAAAAGAACCTAACAAGTAAGCGAACGGCGCAGAGAACGGTTGGACAGCGAGCGGGTCCCAGGCGTGGCGAGGTGCCTTGAAAGAGGAGGGCATAGGGCTTTTGCCCATGCCCGACGATTGAAAGGCAGATCGCCCGTCTGGGGCTCGCGCAGCGTCAAGCCGACCGCCGTTCGTTAGAACGGCGGAAGGAATTAAAAGTGCACGAGCTCGGAATCGTTTACCACATCATTCGCGATGTCGAGAACGTGGCGCGCGCCAATGGCGTGCGTCGCGTTTCGAGCGTCACGCTGCTGCTGGGCGAGGTCTCGGGCGTCGTTCCCGACTTGCTGCTCGACGCTTGGCGCTGGGCGGCAGATAAAAAGCCCATCACGCTGGGCGCGGAGCTTATTGTGGAGCCCGTCGAGGCCGTGACGCATTGCGCGGCATGCGGTCGCGACTACGCGACGGTCGAGCACGGCAAGACCTGCCCCCATTGCGGTAGCGGCGAAACATACCTGCTGCAGGGCCAGGAGGTCATGATCAAGCAGATCGAGACCCCCGACGAGGAACCGGCAGACGCTGCCCCCGACGGCCCTTCCGACGTCCTCGACGCCGTCGATGCCGCCCACCCCCTCCACATCGTCTAGGATTCCCTATAAGTTGCGGTGAAATAGTTCCTAAATCCAGCCTTCTGGCTCTTAAACAAGAACTATTCCACCGCAACTTTTTTGAGTGGTTTCGTAGATCATAAGTCGCGCAAATAGTCAAGTCATACCTGTTTGAACAAAGTAGCGGCAGTACAAGCGCATTCGCGCTTGCCTAAAATCGATATTAATGAACAGGCTGCTTGTATCTGTAAAGTACATGGCTTGATGAGTGACGTTTTGGCGGGTAATGAGTCGAAAAGCAGCAACGTAATCAATTTGTAACAAACTTAGACGTTTAAACAAATAATGCAACCTTTTACGAATTTAGCTATAATTCCACAAACCAAACAGGTATACTTCCTTCATGTCATGTAGGAAATACGTAGACAAAAAGGAGGTTATGTGATGGTAAGTATTGTTCTTGCTAGCCACGGGGACTTGGCAGCTGGAATCAGGCAGACGGGCTCGATGGTCTTTGGCGATCAGCCGTCTGTTGCCGTGGTCTCACTCGAGCCGAGCATGGGCCCCGACGACTTCCGTGCTAAGGTCGAGGAAGCAATCGCTTCCTTCGAAGACCAGGAGCAGGTGCTCTTCCTCGTTGATCTGTGGGGCGGCACGCCGTTCAACCAGATCAGCGGGCTCATCGAGGGCCACGATTCCTGGGCTATCGTCACCGGTGTCAACCTGCCTATGCTCATCGAGGCATATTCGCAGCGCTTTGACGCAAAGAACACTGCACATGCGATCGCAAAACATCTCGTGACTGAGGCTAAGGCTGGCGTGCGCGTCAAGCCCGAGTCTCTGGAGCTCGAGGAGAAGAAGCCGGCTACGGCCGCCGCTGCTCCTGCAGGCGCCATCCCTCCGGGAACGGTCATCGGCGACGGGCACATCAAGATTGCCCACGTCCGTATCGACACCCGTCTGCTTCATGGTCAGGTGGCCACCACGTGGACCAAGCAGATCAACCCCAACCGCATCATCGTGGTTTCCGACGGCGTTGCTCACGACGAGCTCCGCAAGACCATGATCGAGCAGGCTGCCCCTCCGGGAGTCCATGCCAACGTCGTTCCCATCAAGAAGATGGCCGAGGTCGTCAAGGACACGCGCTTTGGTGGCACCAAGGCCATGCTGCTCTTCGAGAACCCGCAGGATCTGCTCAAGGCCATCGAGGCCGGCGTCGACATCAAGGAAGTCAACATCGGTTCCATGGCTCACTCCAAGGGCAAGGTCGTCGTCACCAACGCCGTCGCTATGGGCGATGACGACGTTAAGACCCTCGAGGCCCTCAAGGCCAAGGGCGTCAAGTTCGAGGTCCGCAAGGTTCCTTCGGATGCTTCCGAGGATCTCGACGCCATGTTGAAGAAAGCTAAGGCCGAACTGGCCGCTCAAGCATAGTAAAGGAGGGTCCGATACATGTCTGCAATCACTATTCTGCTTGTTGCGATTGTCGCGTTGCTTGCCGGTATGGAAGGCATTCTGGATGAGTTCCAGTTCCATCAGCCGCTCGTGGCATGCACGCTTATCGGTCTCGTAACCGGTCACCTTCAGGAGGGCATCCTCCTGGGCGGTTCGCTCCAGATGATGGCCCTTGGCTGGGCTAACGTCGGCGCCGCCGTCGCGCCTGACGCCGCTCTGGCCTCGGTCGCTTCTTCGATCATCATGGTGCTCGCCCTCAACGGCGGCGCCACTGATTCGGCCAAGGCCGTTACCGCGGCCATCGCCGTCGCCGTCCCGCTGTCGGTCGCTGGTCTGTTCCTGACCATGATCTGCCGTACCATTGCTACCGCTATCGCTCACGCCATGGACGGTTGCGCCGAGAAGGGCGACTTCTCCGGCATCGAGCGCTGGCAGTATGCTGCCATCCTCATGCAGGGCCTTCGTATCGCCATCCCGGCAGTGCTTCTGTGCGTCATCCCGGCCGAGGCCGTTACCAACGCGCTTAACGCTATGCCCGACTGGCTGTCCGGCGGCATGGCTGTCGGCGGCGGCATGGTCGCTTCCGTCGGTTACGCCATGGTCATCAACATGATGGCCACCAAGGAGACCTGGCCGTTCTTCATCCTCGGCTTTGTCCTTGCTGCCATCCCTCAGCTCACGCTGATCGCCCTTGGCCTCATCGGCATCTCCCTTGCCCTCATCTACCTTGGCCTTAAGGAACTGGCCAAGCAGGGTGGCGGCATGGGCGGTGGCTCCGGCGACCCGCTCGGCGACATTCTGAACGATTACGAGTAGGAGGGGAGTGATACATATGGCAGAGAACAAGATTCAGCTCACCAAGGCTGACCGCAAGAAGGTTTGCTTCCGTCATCAGTTCCTTCAGGGCTCGTGGAACTACGAGCGTATGCAGAACGGCGGCTGGTGCTTCGCAATGATCCCTGCGATCAAGAAGCTCTACACCAGCAAGGATGACCAGATTGCCGCGCTTAAGCGCCACCTGGAGTTCTATAACACCCACCCCTATGTTTCTGCCCCCGTCATTGGCGTTACCCTCGCCCTCGAGGAGGAGCGCGCCAACGGTGCTCCGATCGATGACGTCGCCATCCAGGGCGTCAAGGTCGGTATGATGGGCCCGCTCGCCGGCGTCGGTGACCCCGTCTTCTGGTTCACCCTTCGCCCGATTCTGGGCGCTCTGGGCGCTTCCCTGGCCATGTCCGGCAGCATCGTCGGTCCGCTGCTGTTCTTCTTCGCGTGGAACATCATCCGTTACGCTTTCCTGTGGTACACGCAGGAGTTTGGCTACAAGGTCGGCTCCTCCATCGCCAAGGACCTCTCCGGTGGTCTGATGGGCAAGGTCACCGAGGGCGCTTCCATCCTGGGTATGTTCATCATCGGTGCCCTGGTCGAGCGCTGGGTGTCCATTTCCTTCACCCCGATCGTCTCCACGGTCAAGCAGTCTGCTGGCGCCTTTATCGACTGGGCTAGCCTGCCCTCCGGTTCCGAGGGTATCAAGGAAGCGCTGACGATGTACAACTCCGTCGGTGCTACCGCCCTTGATCAGATGAAGGTCACCACGCTTCAGGCCAACCTCGATCAGCTCATCCCCGGCCTTGCCGCCGTGTGCCTGACCCTGCTGGTCTGCAAGCTCCTCAAGAAGAAGGTCAGCCCGATCGTCATCATCCTGGCTCTCTTCGCCGTCGGCATCATCGGTCGCTTCTGCGGCTTCATGTAAGCACGCTTCGGCTTAAGACCGAGAGTTGCTAGGTAAGGGCTTTTGAGCCATTGAAACGGACCGCACCCGGTGGGTACACTGGATGCGGTCCGATTGTTTTTATTGGAGGGCGAGGCGCGTATGGCGCAATCTCAAAACAGCACGGTCGATCTGGCAACGCCGGCAACCTGCCTGATGGGGCTTACCAGCCACGGTAACGTGATGGTGGGCAATAAGGCGTTTGAGTACTATAACGAGCGCAATCCCGAGGATTATATTCAAATCCCGTGGGACGAGGTCGACTATATTGCCGCCGAGGTTTTGCGCGGCACCAAGAAGATCACGCGTTTTGCCATCTTCACCAAGGACAACGGTCACTTTACGTTTTCGACGCGTGACGACAAAGAGACGCTTCGCGCGGTCCGCAAGTACATCGACGAGAATAAGCTCGTGCGTTCGCCCGACTTTATCGATGTGACGGCCAAGGGCGCCAAGAGCATCCCCTCCGTCATCAAAAACCTCTTCCACAAAGGCAACTAGCTCCTCATAAGTTGTGGTGAAATAGTTCCTAAATACGGCTTTAGATGCTTCAGGCAGGAACTATTCCACCGCAACTTCGAAGTCTAGTCATGCGACGTATGGCGATGCAGTAAATCTGCTACACTAGTACAACATGCCTCCGTAGCTCAGGGGATAGAGCACCGCTCTCCTAAAGCGGGTGTCGACGGTTCGAATCCGCCCGGGGGCACCAGAAGTAAATGCAGGTCAGACGGTATAAATCGTCTGACCTGCTTTCTTATATAAGGGCATCGTTAACGTCAGTTGGGTAGAATTTGGGTAGAAAGTTTTTTTGTGAAGGGCTATGCCCAAAGTCCGGTTTCCAACCCTTCCCACAGCCTACGGGCTTATAAGAAGCCCTTCGGCCATGGAAAGCGTTGAAAACCTAGGGTGACGCTGCTGTGAGATGGGCGAGTTTCCAACAGCCCCCGGCGTCTTCGGGTTTCGCCTGGGACCCTGCGACACCGTGGGCCGTTGAAAACTCGCCCTTCCGCTTGGAAGAGGGCTTTTACCCCTTAAAATTGTCCGAAAGTGACAACGACGCAGGAGGTCCGGTATGCCTGCCAGCAAGAAAGAGGCAAAAGAGTTCGTCAAGCGGTGGCAGAAGCGCCTTGCCGCCATCCCCGCGGGCTCCAACAACGAGCAGCAGGACACGCAAAAGTTCTGGGTAGATCTGCTCATCAACGTCCTGGGCATCCCGTCCAACACCATAGACAGCTTCGTCGACTTCGAGCGGAAGGTGAGAGGCCGCCGCATCGACGTGTTCGTCTCCGACCACAACTTCCTGTGCGAGCAGAAGTCGTGGGG
>USQE01000002.1 GCA_900556675.1 uncultured Collinsella sp. | reverse complement strand
GCAACTTCTATAATAGTACCACCATTTACATTATATGAACTGTTGCTTTTTCTATTAGAATTCGTTTTTGGAACGTAAGTTATATTATATTTTTTATTAGTTTTTTATATAGGAGGATTTAATGTAAAAGATAAAACTGAGTTGATTATAACGAAATGGCGACCGAATACCCCAAAAAATCGACCGTATGCCGAATTAGAAGTTCATTTTTTGCGGAAAAACGGTATATGCAAAAACTTTACCAACCGTTCTAACCGCTGCTATCTGGGCGATATTTCAGTTTGATGATGCGCCGAAGAAAAAACGTTTTATCAATGTTGAGCATCACACGGCCTGCACCGTTGCTTATGGACCATATTTCCAAATGGATTGTTTTGGCTAGACGCGTTGCTTTGGGGTACCATAGCTCCACTATCAACTGCCGCTCAGCACGGCAGCCTTGATGAGCCCTTGCCCTTCTCCTGGGAATTATGATCGGGCATCAATCTGCTGAGTGGCCCGAATCCCAGGAGGGGACTCTATATGCAAAAGGAATACCTGTCCGCCGCGGCGGAGGTGCTCAGCGACCAGGGTGTCGATGAGAACCTCGGCCTGAGCGACGACGAGGCGTCGTCGCGCCTCGCTAAGACAGGCCCTAACAAGCTCGAGGAAGCCGAGAAGACGCCGCTGTGGAAGCGTTTCTTTGAGCAGATGGCCGATCCCATGGTCATCATGCTGATCGTTGCCGCCGTCATCAGTGCGCTCACGGGCATGGTCAAGGGCGAGCCCGACTTTGCCGATGTCGTCATTATCATGTTCGTCGTTATCGTCAACTCGGTGCTGGGCGTGGTCCAGGAAGCCAAGAGCGAAGAAGCCCTCGAGGCCCTGCAGGAGATGAGCGCGGCGCAGTCCAAGGTACTGCGCGACGGCAAGCTCGTGCACCTGCCGAGCGCCGAGCTCGTGCCCGGTGACGTGATCATGCTCGAGGCGGGCGACTCCGTTCCGGCCGACTGCCGCGTCCTCGAGAGCGCCACGATGAAGATCGAAGAGGCCGCCCTTACCGGCGAGTCCGTGCCCGTCGAGAAGCATACCAACGTGATCGAGCTCGCCGCGGGCACCGATGACGTGCCGCTCGGCGACCGCAAGAACATGTGCTATATGGGTTCCACCGTTGTGTACGGCCGTGGTCGCGCCGTCGTGGTCGGCACCGGCATGAACACCGAGATGGGCAAGATTGCCGGCGCCCTGGCCGAGGCCAAGGAAGAGCTCACGCCGCTGCAGGTGAAGCTCGCCGAGCTCAGCCGCATCCTTACCATTATGGTTATCGTCATCTGCGTCGTCATCTTTGGCGTCGACATCATCCGTCACGGCGTGGGCAACGTCCTCACCGACCCGACTGCCCTGCTCGACACCTTTATGGTCGCCGTCTCGCTTGCCGTCGCCGCCATCCCCGAGGGCCTGGTCGCCGTCGTGACCATCGTGCTTTCGCTCGGCGTGACCAAGATGGCCAAGCGCCAGGCGATCATCCGCAAGCTTTCTGCCGTCGAGACCCTTGGCTGCACGCAGACCATCTGCTCCGACAAGACCGGCACCCTGACCCAGAACAAGATGACCGTCGTCAAGCACGAGCTCGCTGCGCCCAAGGAGAAGTTCCTGGCCGGTATGGCACTGTGCTCCGATGCCCAGTGGGACGAGGAGCTGGGCGAGGCCGTGGGCGAGCCGACTGAGTGCGCGCTCGTCAACGATGCCGGCAAGGCTGGTCTCACTGGCCTGACTGCCGAGCACCCGCGCGTGGGCGAGGCCCCGTTCGACTCGGGCCGCAAGATGATGTCCGTGGTCGTCGAGACCCTGGACGGCGAGTACGAGCAGTACACCAAGGGCGCGCCCGACGTGGTGATCGGCCTGTGCACCCATATCTACGAGGGCGAAAAGGTCGTCCCGCTGACCGAGGAGCGTCGCGCCGAGCTCGTGGCTGCCAACAAGGCCATGGCCGACGAGGCCCTGCGCGTGCTGGCGCTGGCAAGCCGCACTTACACCGAGGTCCCGAGCGACTGCAGCCCCGCTGCGCTCGAGCACGACCTGGTCTTCTGCGGCCTATCCGGCATGATCGACCCTGTCCGCCCCGAGGTCGCCGACGCCATCCGCGAGGCCCACGATGCCGGTATCCGCACCGTCATGATCACGGGCGACCATATCGACACCGCCGTGGCCATTGCCAAGCAGCTGGGCATCGTCGCCGATCGCAGCCATGCCATCACCGGTGCCGACCTCGATCGCATGAGCGACGAGGAGCTCGACGCGCACATCGAGGACTACGGCGTGTACGCCCGCGTCCAGCCCGAGCACAAGACCCGCATCGTCGAGGCCTGGAAGTCGCGCGACCAGATCGTGGCCATGACGGGCGACGGCGTCAACGACGCCCCGTCCATCAAGCGCGCCGACATCGGCGTGGGCATGGGCATCACCGGTACCGACGTTACCAAGAACGTCGCCGACATGGTGCTCGCCGACGACAACTTCGCCACCATCATCGGTGCGTGCGAAGAGGGCCGTCGCATCTACGACAACATCCGCAAGGTCATCCAGTTCCTGCTTTCGGCTAACCTTGCCGAGGTGTTCTCGGTGTTTATCGCCACACTCATCGGCTTTACCATCTTCCAGCCGGTGCAGCTGCTGTGGGTGAACCTGGTCACCGACTGCTTCCCCGCGCTCGCGCTGGGCATGGAGGATGCCGAGGGCGACATCATGAAGCGTAAGCCGCGCAACGCCAAGGACGGCGTCTTTGCCGGTAATATGGGCCTGGACTGTGTGGTCCAGGGTTTGATCATCACCGTGCTGGTGCTGGCGAGCTTCTTTGTGGGCGTGTACTTTGACATGGGCTACATCCACATCGCCGATATGATCGCCGGCAACGCCGACGAGGAAGGCGTGATGATGGCCTTCATCACGCTCAACATGGTCGAGATCTTCCACTGCTTCAATATGCGCAGCCGTCGTGCGTCGCTGTTTAGCATGAAGAAGCAGAACAAGTGGCTGTGGGCATCTGCCGCGCTGGCGCTGGTGCTGACGGTTATCGTGACCGTTCAGCCGACGCTTGCCGAGATGTTCTTTGGCCCCGTGACGCTTGAGCTCAAGGGCGTTATCGCCGCCCTGGGCCTTGCCTTCCTGATCATTCCGTTGATGGAGATCTACAAGGCGATCATGCGCGCCGTGGAGAAAGAGTAACGCACCTGTCCGGGCCCGACCGCCTGCGGGGTTTCCACGGGCACGTCCTCGCCGCTTTGCGGCTGCGGGATGTGCCCTTAGGAAACCCCTCCCGACGGGCGGGCCCTGCGGTATCCTTGCTGGCTTTTCTCCCGTGCGGATGAAAAGGGCTGAGGGAAAGTATGTGAGCTGGTCGGGCTTTGCCCGGCCAGCTCTTTTTGATTTAAAATACCTGCTCAGTTGTGATTTGTGGTGCTGGGAGGCGCTTGTGGGCAAGGCGAAGGCTAAGGCGAAGAAAAAGACGACGGGGGCGCGGGCTAAGCGCGATCGTCGTCGGAAGCTTGCGACCGAAGCTCCCGCGTCCGCCGAGGAGCTGCTGGCAAGCGTGCCGGGACTCGATGCGCTGCAGGATGTTCCGGCGTTCGACGATCTGCCGGTCGATGATGCTCAGCGGGCTGCCTTCGATGATTTTTGTGCTCGGGCCGAGGAGCCCGAGCAGATGCAGCTTGGTGCCGTGGTGCGCCTGGATCGTGGGTTTCCGCTGGTGGCGACTGCCGATGACACCTTTCGTGCCGAGCATGCCGTGGGGTTTGCCAAGTCGCGTGGCGAGGATGAGGTTCTGCTGCCCGCCGTGGGCGACCGCGTGGCGGTGCGCCGTGCGCCCGGGCATGACATGGGCGTGATCGAGTGCGTGCTGCCGCGCCGCACGAGTTTTGAGCGCTGGCGCGGACGCGCTCGCGGTGAGCGTCAGGTGCTTTGCTCCAACGTGGATAGCGTGCTGATCGTGCAGGCGCTCGGCGCCGGCGAGGTGCTGCTCGACCGCGTGGCGCGCTCGCTGGTGCTGGCACTCGACTGCGATGCCGAGCCGGTGGTGGTACTCACCAAGGCCGACCGCTGCGACACCGATGAGCTCGAGCGCGATTTGGACCGCGTACACCGCCTGGTGGGTCCGGACGTGCGCGTAATCGTGACATCTTCTGCCGAGGGCCGTGGCCTGGACGAGGTGCGCGTCTGCGTGCCCGCCGGGAGCTGCGCCATGATCCTGGGCGAGTCGGGTGCCGGCAAATCGACGCTGCTCAACGCGCTGCTGGGTCACGATACATTGGCGACCGGCGGCGTGCGTGAGCGCGATGACCAGGGTCGTCACACCACGGTCGCGCGCGTGATGGTGGCGCTGCCGGGCGAAGCCGGCGTTATTGCTGACGCGCCGGGCCTTCGCAGCCTGCCGCTCGTGGGGCATGAGCGGGGCTTGGCACGCGCGTTTCCCGAGATCGTCGAGGCGTCGCGTGCGTGCCGGTTTGGCGACTGCACGCATACCCACGAACCGGGCTGCGCCGTTCGTGAGGCCGAGGATGCCGGGCAGATCGACAGCCTGCGCCTGGAGACGTTCCAAAATCTGGCGTCATCCATGCGTGTGAGTGCGCAGATGCTCGATCCCGATGTCCATCTGTAATCGAATCTACCTATGACAGCCGTCTCCCAATGGCACGGGAGGCGGCTTTTTTATTGCCGATGCGCCCCTAAACGTGCGTTTTGCCGACGTGCTGACCAAAACCTTGCCACGAGCTTGACGGGCCGGTCAGCTTTTGGTCGGCAATTGGTTTGACACTCAAAACCAAGATCGCGATCGCGTCGTTTTGCTGCTTGCCCGCTCGGACAATGGTGGTACGGGCATCCGCCCGGTGCTACCTTGAGAGGAGCGGCCGTGAACAAGAGCAAGCGCATCGCCATCAGTCTGATCGCGGGCGTGCTCGCCGCGTTGCTCTGCATGGTCTACGCATCGTCGATCCGCTCGCGGGCTGAGCAGGCCCAGGCCGAGACGCTGGCCAAGTATGGCGGCGATCGCGTCGAGGTGTGCGTCGCGGCACGCGATATCGATGCGGGCGAGACGCTTGACGAGACCAATGTCATAACCCAGGAATGGCTGGCGAGCCTACTGCCGCGCGATGCGGCGACCGAGTTGCGCCAGGTGCGCGGCGACGTGACGACCTCACGCATCCCTAAAAATGCCGTGATTTGCGATGTCTACACCAAGGCCGAAAGCCACACGTTCGAGGTGCCCAAAGGCAAGGTCGCCGTTTCGGTGGCGGTCGATGCCGAGCATTCGGTCGGGGGCGCCACGGGCGTGGGCAGCTACGTGGACGTGTACGTGCAAAAGGACGGCGTGACCGATCGGCTGTGCGGCGCGCGCGTGATCGATACCAGCGAAGTGGCCGGCGCCACGCGCGAGGGCAAGATCGAATGGGTGACGCTGGCGGCCGACCCCGAAGACGTTAAGGAATTGCTGGGGGCCTCGGGCAAGGGGACGGTCAGTTTGACGATTCCCGCCACGGTGCGCGGCAAAAAGAGCGGAGGCGACGAGTGATGAAGGCGATCTGGCTTGCATGCTGCGCGTGTGGTGATTACGGATTGCTGCAGCGGGAAGTCGAGGGTCGCGATGCGGGCGCGCAGGTGCTTCGCGTGGGCGACCTGGATGGGCTGGTGTCCATGGCGCGGGCGTTTCCGTCGCGTCGCGGGGCGGCGATTATCGCGGCAGCCCTGTTCGATGCCGAAGACGTGCGAAAGACTGTTGCACGCCTGACGGCCGAGGGCCGTGTGAGCCGCGTGGTCGTACTGATAGAGACGCTCGATCCTTCGGATATCGAGGGGCTGTTTCGCGCGGGGGCGACCGAGGTTATCGCAGCGCGCAGCATATGCGGCAACGGGCGCGCGGGCGAGGGAACGGTTGATTACGACCGGTGTCTGACGATTGAGCCCGATGCTTTTGTTGATAGGGAACCCGGGGCGCCTCGCGCTACAAGAGGCCCGCGTGTTGATGATTGTGGAAAAGCGGAAGCCGAGCATGGTCGGTGCCCCCGGGATCCCCTTGCATACGATGATGCCGGAGAGCCGGTGCCGTATGGCGAGGAGCTTCTGACTGTAGATATGGGATACGTGCATGGCGTGAGCCTGGTCGATGAGCTCGACGAGGTTGAGGGGCTTGCCGGGAACGACAATGTTCGTGCCGATGCGGCCGTGAAGTCTCCAGACTCGGCCCCGCGGGCCGATCAACCTGCCATGCCGGCTTGGGCGCAGCATATGAGCGCTGCCGGGGAGACGGGAACGTTGCCGCCCGTGTCGGCGCCGCCTGCCCCCACGCCGCCGGCGGATGCCGCCGCCCCGGCGCATCGAGCCCCGGTTGTCTGCGCCGTCTCGGGTTCGGGCGGTTGCGGCAAGTCGACGATCGTCGCCACCATGGCGCACGCGGCGTCGCTGCTGGGCCTGCGTGCCGCCGTGCTCGACTTGGACCTGATGTTTGGAAACCTTTACGACCTGTTGGGTGCCGATGCCCCGCATGACATGGCGACGCTTATCGAGCCATCGGCTGCGGGTGCACTTGCCGAATCGGACATCGTGGCCGCCTCGATGCGTGTTGCCCCGGGCGTCACGCTTTGGGGCCCGGTCGCCGCGCCCGAACAGGCCGAGCTCATGGCGCGCCCGGTGGAGCTGCTGCTCGACGTCTTGCGCCGTGAATCCGACGTGGTGCTTGTCGACACCTCGGTCTTTTGGGGCGACGCCGTGGCGGCCGCAGTGGCGGCAAGCGACCGCTGCCTGGTCGTGGGCGATCCATCGGTGTCGTCTGCGACGTCCGCGGCGCGCGTCATCGAGCTGGCGAGCCGTGTGGGCGTGCCGCGTACGCGCATGAGCGCCGTATTCAACCGGTTTGGCGCGCGCGGCGCCGACGAGGATGTCGCCATGCGCTTTGAGATTGCCTGCGCGTTGAGCTCCAAGATTCGCATCGCCGACGGCGGGCAGGACTTGACGGCGCTCATGGCATTCGGCCGTGCTGACGAGGCGGTGGGCCAGACCAGCGCTTTTGCCACCAGCGTGCGCGAAGCCACGCGCGAGATGCTCGTGGAGCTGGGCTGCGCCGTCGGTCCCTGGAGCGACATGGTCACCGACCGCGCGACGCGCACCGAGCGCCCACGTATCCGTCTTCCCTGGTCGCGCGAGGGTGATTCGCGATGAGCTTGCAAACAAGGATTAAGGAAGCCGGTGCGGCCGCGGCGGCGGCGCCTGTTGATGCGGGGCGCCACCGTGCCGTCAAGCGCCGCACCAAGCGCGCCGTGATGGACCGCATGGGCTATGACGAGGTGGCGCGTATCAGCGCATACATCGATCCGGCGCGCGCCCGCTCGGAATTGCGTCCTGCGGTGGAGGCGGCGCTCAACGTGGAGGAGCCGGGCGACCTGGCGACGCCCGAGCGCGAGACCATCATCGACGAGATCTTGGACGACGTGGTGGGCCTGGGCCCGCTGCAGCCGCTCATCGAGGACGACACCGTCACCGAGATCATGGTCAACGGTTGCCGCTCGGCTTTCTTTGAACGCGGCGGCGTCTTATATCCCATCGAGCATGCATTTGAGGATGACGAGCAGATCCGCGTGCTCATCGACCGCATCATCTCGCCGCTGGGCAGGCGCATCGACGAGCGCAGCCCCATTGTCAACGCCCGCCTCAAGACGGGCTATCGCGTCAACGCGGTGATCCCGCCCGTGGCGATTGATGGACCAATCCTCACCATTCGCAAGTTCTCAGATCGCATCTGTTCGTTGGACGAGCTTGTGGGCCTGGGGTCGCTGCCGCTTTGGTATGCGCAGCTGCTGTCGTGCGCGGTGTCGCTGCGACAGGATCTGGCGGTTGCGGGAGGCACGGGATCTGGTAAGACCACCCTGCTCAACGCATTGTCATGCGAGATTTCCACCGGCGAGCGCATCGTGACGATCGAGGACTCTGCCGAGCTCAAGTTTGCGCATCATCCGCACGTGGTGCGTCTAGAGGCGCGCGAGGCTTCAATTGAGGGCGAGGGCGCGGTGACGATCCGCGACCTGGTGACCAATGCCCTGCGCATGCGCCCCGACCGCATCGTGGTGGGCGAGGTGCGCGGTGCGGAGTGCTGCGACATGTTGCAGGCCATGAACACGGGCCACGACGGGTCGCTCACCACACTTCATGCGGGCTCAGAACAGGAGACCGTGGTGCGTCTGACGTTGCTTGCACGTTATGGCATCGATCTGCCGAGCGAGCTCATCGAGGAGCAGATTGCCATGGCGCTCGACGGCATCGTGATGTCTGAGCGCCACGCCGATGGCAGGCGTTTCGTCTCCTCGTATTCGGGAGTGCGTCGCGCCGCGTCGGGCGGCGTAGAGCTCGAGCGCTATGTGACTTTCGATGCCGCCGAGCGCACCTGGACGCTTGACCGCGAGCCGCCGTTTATCGCAGAAGGCCTGCGGTCGGGGACGCTCACACAAGAGGAGGTGGACGAATGGAGGTCGCTGTGCCCCTCGTCGTAGGGGGCTTGACGGGGCTTTCGGCCGCGGTGGCGTGTGGGGCGGAGCCTCGTGCGCCGCGCGTGCCGCCGGCGGAGCTGGTCAGTCATGCGCTTGAGTCGGTTGCCGAGAGGCTGCCGCGCGAGTTGGTAGAAAACGACCTGCTAAAAAAGATTGCCCACTCCTGGGCGGCGCTGGTTCCGGCACATCGCGTTGGCCTTGTCATCGAGGATGACAAGGCGCGACTGGCATGCTTACTGCTGTCGAGTGGTGTCTGCGGCATTGCCCTGACTGTCGTATCGCTGTCGCCCATCGGCTTTGTCCTGGGGCTGCTCGCACCGTTTGGCGTAGGTGCCGCTCGCGACACCTTCGACCGTCGCCGCGAGCAACACGATGTGGAAGAAGCCATGCCCGAGGCCTTTACGGCGCTCTCTATGTCGCTCGCCTCGGGTCATTCGCTGGCCCAGGGCATGAGGTTTGTGGGAACTCACGCGCAAGAGCCGGTGCATACCGAGTTTTTGCGCGTGGCGGCGGCGATCGACTGCGGCGTCTCGGCGACTGATGCGTTGGATGACCTACTCGACCGTATCGATGCCCCCGGCCTTTCGCTTGTCACCTTGGCGCTTAAGGTGTCGCAGCGAACCGGTGCCCCGCTTGCCGACCTGTTGTCCGAGGCGTCGAGCATGGTGGGGGAGCGCATTGAGCTCAAGCGCCGCTTGGACGTCAAGACATCGCAGGCTCGTATGTCGGCACACATGGTCTCGGCGATGCCGGCGGGGATGTGCGCGGTGCTGGCGCTGCTTTCGGCCGACTTTCGCCGCGGCCTTGCAACGCCGGCGGGTGCCGGTGCCGTGGTACTGGGACTTGCCCTCAACGCCGTCGCGCTGGTGGTTATCCGGCGCATTATGCGGGTGGAGCTATGAGCGCCCTGGTCGGGGTCGCGGCATGCCTGTGCGCGCTCAGCGTGTTTGTCGCGACGGGGCTCAATCGTGCGGACGCATGCAAGATCGCCCAGGTCTGCAAATGCGAGGCGCTGCTGGTTGTCGCGGCTGCCCGCTCGGTGACCGATGTCCTGGTAACACGGTTGAAGGGCATGCTCGGCACGGGTGGTACGGCGCAGGTGTCGCTTGGCGAGGTGTCCGAGATGATCGACGTGGTGCGTCTGGGGCTTTCGGCCGGCCTTTCGTTCGATGCGGCGCTTGAGGTTTTTTGCGCCAATCGCCGATCGACGTTGGCGATCCGCCTTGAGCGAGCCTGCATGGCGTGGCAGGTGGGCGTGGGGACGCGCGAGGACGAGCTTCTGGCGGCCGCGCGCGACCTGGATGTGCGGGCGCTCGAGACCTTTGCCATCACAGCGGGGCAGGCGCTTGCCCTCGGTGCCCCGCTTGCCGAGACGCTGGCGGCTCAAAGTCGCGAGATTCGCGCGGCCCATCGCGCTGCAGTCGAGCGCGAGATTGAGCGCGCGCCGGTCAAGCTGCTGATTCCCACCGGCACGCTCATCTTGCCGGCGTTGCTTCTGTCCATATTGGGCCCGCTGCTGGGAGCAGGCGGGATGATGTAGGGAGGAATACATGAATACGATGACTGACGTTGCTGGCAAGGTCTGGAGCTGGGCGTTTTGCCAGTCAATTCACGCTCGCCAGCGTGCCGAGGAACTGCTGCGGGAGGAGAGCGCGCAGGGCACCACCGAGTACGCCATCCTGGTCGGTGTGCTCGTGGTGATCGCCATCATTGCCATCGTCGCATTTAAGGGCAAGGTCCAAGATCTATGGAGCGCTATCAGCGAGGGCATCAACAGCCTGTAGAGGGCGCCCGTCCCGTCGGCGCGTTGCTGGTGCTCGCCTGTGCGGTCGTGGCGGTGGCAGTGGCGGTTTGGGGGCTTAACGCAGCACGGCAACAACGTTTAGGGGCTGCCGCGGATGCGGGATCGGGTTCGGCTGCGGCGTCTCAAATAGACGATGCGCGAGACGCGGCCGATGCGAATGCCGCCGTCACGGCGCAAACGTTCTTGCAAGCACTCGACGAGCGAGCGGACGCTGCAACGGGTTCATCTGCAAACAATGCCGTCGCTGTTCGTCTCGCATGGTCCGAGTGCCGACCGATGACCGAAGCGGCGGCGGATATGCTGCGTGCCTATCGCGAGGTGCCCACGGCACAACTTGCTCTGAGCGGCTATCTTGACATCAAGGGCAACGTGTGGGGCGCCATCGTGCGTGACGGACGCGGCTGGGTCGATATGGTGACGGTTGCCGCGGATGCTGGTGATACTTCGTGTCGTCTGCGCGTGGTCCGCCTGACCCCGCAGACAATGAACTCAAAGGAGGGGTCGTGAAATGCATGATGTCCTGCGTGAGGAATCTGCCCAGGCAACGGTCGAATACGCCATCGTCACGGTGGCACTGCTTTCCATCGTGCTGGCGATCGCAGGGCTTTGGCGTGCCGGTGCCGATGGGCGCTTGGCGGCGCTGGTCGAGAGGACGGCGTCTCACGGCGTCACCTCGACATCGGTTGTCGACGCTGCTGCGGGTGCTAAGGACATCGTGCTCTATTGATGTCACGCGCGAGGACCGGGCGCAGTCTACGGTCGAGGCGGCATTCCTACTGCCGACGTTTCTGACGCTCGTCCTGTTGGCGCTGCAGCCGGTGTGCCTGCTCTATACACGCGCGGTCATGGAGTCTGCCGCCGCCGAGACCGCGCGGCTCATGACCACGACGACGGTGGGGGATGACGAGGATATTAAGGAGTTTGCCCGCCGCCGTCTTGCCGCGGTTCCCGACGTTTCGATTTTCCATGCCGGCGGGCCCCTGTCGTGGGATATCGAGCTTGGTCGGGCCGATGCGGGCGGCGTCTCGTCCGTTTCCGTTACCGGCGAGGTTAAACCGCTGCCCGTGATCGGTGCGTTTGCGCAGGCTATGGGTGGCGCAGGCCATAACGGCTATGTCGAGCTTAAGGTCGACGTCTCGTATCGATCGCGTCCCGAGTGGCTGGAGGGAGATTATGATTCATGGATTGCTGCATGGGATTAAGCGCTGCCTGTTGAAGGTGACGAGGGGGCTTGCGGGCCGTTGCCGACCGCGTGCTCGCTGCAAGCGAGGCGGCTTTATGGGTCGAGCCGGGATCGACCTGTTTATCGAAGACGGTGCCTATACCACGCTCTCCTCTGCGGTGGTCATCTTGGTGGTGCTCACGTTGCTGTTTTCGTCGACGGCGGCGATATGGAGCATGTCGCGTGCCGGGGACACCCAGGCGGCTGCCGATAGCGGCGCGCTGGCAGGCGCCAATGTGGTGTCGTCCTACCATACGGCTGCGACAGTGGTGGATGCGAGCATATTGAGCTTGGGCCTAGCGGGGTTTGCCACGATCGGCACCGGCTTGGTCGCCATCCTTATTCCGGGTGCCGAGCTTGCCGCGGGCGATATGGTCGACACGGGGATCGAGATCATTAAAACGCGCAATAAGTTTGCCAAAAGCGCCTCCAAGGGCCTGCAGAAAATCGAGACGGCTCTACCGTATCTGGTTGCCGCGCGAGCTACGCAGGCCGTGTCGGCGCAGGATACCGAGGGTGCGACCTATACCGGTACGGCGCTTGCCGTGCCCAGGACGTCCGAGTCGGATTTCGTTGCGCTCGAGGGGTCCGAGATCTCGACCGATGTCATTAAAGACACATCGAAAGATCTGGAACGCGCAGCAGATGAGCTGCAGAAGGCCTCGGAGGAGACGGCGAAAGCAAAAGAGCGCGCCTGGCTTGCGGATTGCGGCGGGTCGGATCCGGCTTCGGTCGGCAGTTGCTCATGCATGTGGGAACGCGCGAGGAGTTTGGCGAAGCTTTCGGATATTGAGAATCCGCACTATGCCTCGAGCGTCACATGGGAGCCGCAAGTGGCGCTCGATCGCGCGAAGGCCTATTACCGCTTGCGCCTTGCAAACGAGGCGCCTCAAGGCTCAAGCGTCGAGACGAAGGCGGAGTCGGCGGCGCGCAAGGCGTTCTATACCTATGCGAGCGCAGAGGTCAATCGCGCATATATAACCAAAGACGGAGACCGGACCACTTCCTATATTCCGCTGTTGCCGCGCAACACTGACGAGGTGCGAGCGACGGAACTCTATACCGATGCGGCGTGGCCAACTAGTACCAACGATGGCAAAACGTATCTGCATTATGGAACGAGCTGCCCCAACTATAAGAAAGGGACGCCAGGCGGGCTAGCCTCGGTCGCTGCTTATGACGGGCAGGACAAATGCAACAGATGCCATTTTGGTGTTTCGTCGCTCGGCGCCGTTGCGGCTCCTTCGACTTCTATCGAAAACGGCTTCGAGTACCACTTTGATGAGTTCAAAGGCGCTCTGGAAGACTACGTCGAATGCCGCAACAAAGAGCTCGAGCTCATGCGCCAGACCGAGGACGAGGCTGACCGTGCGGGCAATGCGTTTGACGAGGCCATTAAAGCGCTTTCGGGCGAGCGTCCGCGTATCGCCCCGCCCGGCCGCAATGGCGTGGTCGCCCTTGCGGTTTCGGGTGCCATCTCGAGCCCCGATGAGCTCAACTCTTCGTTTAACACGACAGTCAGGCTTGGCGATCGCGGCGCGATCTCTGCTGCGGTGCTGGCGCCCGATGACGCGACGGCGCAGAACAACGTTCTCTCGCGGTTTTTCTCGACGCTGGAGGAGCGTTCGGGTGGCGTTGCCGGTGTACTCGATGACGTCATGGATGTTTGGGGACGGCTGCTTGTGGGATACGGAGACATCCAGGGCTCGGCCGACGAGCTTATGGATGAGATGATCGATGACCTGGGAGGGGACAGTGGCGCGCTGGGCTCCATTGCGTCGTGGCTCGGCGATACCGTTTCGGCGTCCGTGGCGGCGCTGGGCTTGGAACCGTGCGATTTGCGCCTGCGAAAGCCGGTGTTGACCGACACCGCCAACGTCATCAAGAGCCCGGGGTCTGACATCACAGGTCTTTCTAATGCGCAGGACAAGCTACGAAGTATTCCGCTGGGCGTGACCGATCCCAAGGCGCTTTGCGAGGCGCTGGAATATCAAGTCGAGCGCACCATCAGCGGCACGGTGTTCACGCTTGCGGAGATTCCGCTGCCCGGCGGCGGTTCCATCCCACTTACCGTCGATGTCGCCACGCTGGCGGGTGCCTTGGGCGGTGGGTCGTAATGGGCATCCGCACGCGCCTGTGCGAGGAGCGCGCCCAGGCGACGGTCGAGATGGCCGTGGTCACGCCCGTCCTGCTGGTTCTGGCGCTTATCGTGTACAACGTCATGGTCTTTGCCGACGCGGTCGCGCGCTTCGATCGCGTGGTGCCCGATATCGTGCTAGCGCATGCCGTGGCGCCGAGCGGGGAGGGCGATGGCAACTCCATCGATTCCTCCGCGACCGTTCAGGCTCAGATCCAACATGCCATGGAAGGCTATGACTTGCAGATCGAGGTCTCAAGCGAGCAGGGTGCGACGACATCGGATGGCGGTCTGCTTTCGCTTTCCGGCACGTTTAGGACCTATACCTGCACCATGCGCTACGAGCCGTGGCCGAGCTCGCTCAGCATCGCCGGCGTTTCGCTGGGGGCACCGGCACAGTTGTCGCACGAGCGCGCAGTGACAGTCGACCCGTGGCGTCCGGGGGTGGTCACGTGAACGCGGTCTCATCCTATATTGCCTACGCGCGGGCGCTCAGCAGGCTGGGTTGGACGCCTGCGGAGTTTGTGGTGGCGGAGTCGTTTGCCGTGCGCCTGCGTGGCATGCTGGGGCGGTCGCCGATTGCCGCCAACGGGTTGCCGCTCGTCATGGCGTTTCCACGCTGCTCTTCGGTCCACACCTGCTTTATGGCCTATCCCATCGACATTGCCTTTATCGATCGAAACGGCAGCATCCTCGCGTGCTACGAAAACGTCCGTCCTTGGCGCATGTGTTCCTGTCCCGGTGCCTGGGCGGTGCTGGAACGCCCTTCAATCCTCGCTACACCTCCCGCCTTTCAACAAGTGCCGGCGTAAGAATTGGCGACAGCGGACTTTCGTCATACGAAATTGGGTAAGATGGAGGAGAAGATGCATGGATGTTGAGATCCATCCCAACGCTAAAAAGCACCTGACGGAAGGGGTCGATGATGAGCAAGGCGTATACGGCTGCCAATGGTCAGGTTGTAACGGATGAAATGATTGACGCGTGGTGCGAGTCGTACGAGCATGGCGGGTTTCCGGACGGCGAGCATACCGTTGGGGGGATCGTGCACGGGCGGCCTCCGCTCTCAAGCGAAGGGACGGCAACGCTATCGGTCAAGATTCCCCTAGGGATGAAGGAGGCGATTCGTCGTCGGGCGGCGGCTGAAGGAATGACGCCAAGTGAGTTTGCCCGTGCAGCCTTGAGCGAAAAACTTCTTGCGGTGGGTTGATGTCTCTAACGTGCTGTTCTATAGGGTCGGCCTTGTGGCTGGCGCCGTGCTCAAAAACTTTTTTCAAATTCTCGGTTGACCGGAGCGCGTCCTTGGTTATACTAATCAAGCCTTGAAACAAGGCACACCTCAAATGGCTGGGTAGCTCAGTTGGTAGAGCAGAGGACTGAAAATCCTCGTGTCAGGGGTTCGATTCCCTTCCCCGCCACCTTGAATTGACTAGGACCTCTGCAAAGGGGTCCTTTTCTTTTATGTGGACCATGCATGGAATCGAACCCCGTGAGGGCGCGGAGCTGAGGAAACGCGCAAGCGTTTTCCAGCGTAGCTCGCAAGGCGCGCAAGCGCCGCGGCGGTCCGTCCGCGCAGCGCGCGGACGCGATTCCCTTCCCCGCCACCTCGAATTGACTAGGACCTTTGCAAAGGGGTCCTTTTCTTTTATGTGGACCCGCGGAAAGCGCATCCCATTATTGAGCGAAAGAATGGAATGCGCTTTCCGGCGCCTGCCCTCGGCGTGTATGCGCATCTCGGTACGTCATCTTGACCCCGCTCGCCCCAGACATTCCTCCCGCTTTTGCGCCACTTTACAGACCGTTCGGTCGTCTGTCCGCACGCGCGGGTATACTCAAAACGATACTTTTCCTATGCAATACGATGCAGGTTTGGCCTGCACGATCCGAAGGGGGCAGTGATGGAGAGGATACTCGGCGTTAATCTCTCTGGCTGGTTTATTCCCGAGCCTTGGGTGACCCCGTCGCTATACGCGGCGACCGGTGCATCCAACGCGGCCGAGCTGCAGGAGGCCATGGGCACCGCCGCCTATAACGAGCGCATGCGCCGTCATTACGAGACGTTTGTGAGTGAGGACGATTTTCGCCGCATGGCGCAGATCGGTCTCAATGCCGTGCGTCTGCCGGTGCCCTGGTATGCCTTTGGTTCGCAGGAGGCCGATGCGTCCTACATCTCGGTTGTCGACTACATCGACCGTGCAATTGAGTGGGCTGCCAAGTACGACATCCGCGTGCTGCTCGATCTGGCGACGGTGCCCGGTGGCCAGGGCGATTCCAACGATTCGCCCACCACGCCGGAGGCTGTTGCCGAGTGGCATTCGTCCACCAACGGCCGTCATGTCGCACTCGACGTGCTCGAGCGCTTGGCCGATCGCTACGGCGAGGCCGAGAGCCTGCTGGGCATTGAGCTGCTGGACACGCCGCAGATGAGCGTCCGCAAGAGCCTCTTTACCATGACGGATGGAATTCCGGCCCACTACTTGCGCAATTTCTATCGCGATGCCTACGAGCTCGTCCGTTCGTATATGCCCGAGGACAAGATCGTCGTCTTCTCGTCTTCGGGGCATCCCAGCGAGTGGAAGCATTTTATGCGCGGTGCCAAGTACAAGAACGTCTACATGGACCTTCACCTGTACCATTACCGCGACGAGTATGCGCTCGACATCACGAGCCCCCGCGGGCTGACGACGGCGATTTCGCGTAACAAGCGCGAGCTTAAAGAAGCGATCTCGACAGGGTTCCCCGTGCTGGTGGGCGAATGGTCGGGCGCGGCGATCTTTGCCAACTCGTCGGTTACGCCCGAGGGCCGCAATGCCTACGAGCGCGTGTTTATCGCCAACCAGCTGGCTTCGTTTGCGCCGGCTGCCGGTTGGTTCTTCCAAACGTGGAAGACCGAGAAGCGCATTGCAGCATGGGACGCCCGCGCGGCACTCGGTACGCTCGAGCGCGGCATGATTGAATAGGTTGATATGACGCAAAACAGCGCCCATACGGGCAAACTCTATGTGGTCGGCACGCCCATCGGCAACTTGGGCGACCTGTCCCCGCGCGTTGGCGAGGCCTTTGCCGCTGCCGATGCCATCTGCTGCGAAGACACGCGTGTGACGTCAAAGCTGCTGATGCACCTGGGCATTTCCAAGCCGCTTGTCCGTTGCGACGAGAATGTGATCGCCAGCCGCGCCGCCGGCCTGGTCGACCGTCTGCTGACGGGGGAGACCCTCGCTTTTGCCTCGGACGCCGGCATGCCGAGTGTGTCCGATCCCGGCCAGGCGCTGGTCGAGGCGGCGCGTGAGGCCGATGTGCCTGTTGAGGTCATCCCCGGGCCCTCCGCGTGCGTTACGGCGCTCGTGTCGTCCGGCATTCCCTGCGAGCACTTCTTCTTCGAAGGCTTTTTGGGTCGCAAACATGGTGACCGCGTGCGCCGTTTGCAGCGCCTTGCCGTAGTACCCGGCGCGCTCATCTTCTACGAGTCTCCACATCGCATCGTGGCGACGCTCGAGGCCGTGGCGGAGGTCTTTCCCCAGCGTGAGGTTGCCGTCTGCCGCGAACTCACCAAGCTGCACGAGGAGGTCTTGCGCGGGCCCGCTGCCCAGCTCGCCGAGGAGCTGCGTGCTCGCGGCGAGGTAAAGGGCGAGATTGCGCTGGTCATCGCGCCGCCGAGCGAGGACGAGGAGGCCGGTATCGTACCGGTTGGCGCCGCGGCAGCGGATCCCGACGAGGCCCTGCGCGAGGATATCCGCGCCGCGCTCGAGGAGGGGGAGCCCGCCTCTGCGGTGGCCAAGCGCCTGTCTCAGAAGTATTCGCGCCGCAAGCGCGATGTCTATGCCATGGTGCTCGATATGCAATAGATGGAGGATATCCAGCCCTTGCGCTAGAATCATCCCCTGTATGCAACGTTTTTCTGGAGGACAAACCCCATGGATCAAAGCAAGCCTTCGTTCTTTATCACGACGCCCATCTACTACGTCAACGCCGATCCGCACCTGGGCACGGCTTATTCCACCATCATCGCCGACGTTCAGGCTCGCTATCGCCGCTCCGCTGGCTACAACGTTAAGTTCCTGACCGGCATGGACGAGCACGGCGAGAAGGTCGCCGAGGCCGCAGCCAAGCATGGCATGACGCCGCAGGAGTGGACCGACAGCCAGGCTCCGCACTTCAAGGAGCTTTGGAGCAAGCTCGAGATTTCCAACGATGACTTCATTCGCACCACCGAGCCGCGCCAGCATCATGCCGTGCAGTACCTGTGGGAGCGCATGAAGGAGTCCGGTTACCTGTATAAGGGCAGCTACGACGGCTGGTATTGCGTGCCTGACGAGACCTACTTCACCGATACGCAGGTCCAGAAGGGCGACGAGGAGTACGGGAGCGTCGGCCAGCACCTGTGCCCCGACTGCCACCGTCCGCTTGAGCGCGTGCAGGAGGAGTCCTACTTCTTTAAGCTTTCCGCCTTCCAGGACAAGCTGCTCAAGCTCTATGACGAGCACCCCGACTTTGTCGAGCCCGCGTTCCGCATGAACGAGGTACGTAGCTTTGTCGAGGGCGGCCTTAACGACCTTTCCGTGAGCCGCACGAGCTTTGACTGGGGCATTCAGGTTCCGTTTGACGAGGGCCACGTGACCTACGTGTGGTTCGATGCGCTGCTCAACTATATGACGGCCGTCGGCTACGGTGTCGACACCGACGAGGCGCGTGCCGAGCTGGCCTATCGCTGGCCCGCGCAGTTCCACATCGTGGGCAAGGACATCATCCGCTTCCACTGCGTCATTTGGCCCGCCATGCTCATGGCCATCGGCGAGGCCCTGCCCGAGCACGTCTTTGCCCACGGCTTCCTGACCGTGCGCAATGCCGAGACCGGCAAGGCCGAGAAGATGTCCAAGAGCCGCGGCAACGCCATCGCTCCGCAGGACGTTATCGACATGCTGGGCGTCGAGGGCTATCGCTATTACTTCATGACCGACGTCGTCCCCGGCACCGACGGTGCCATCAGCTTCGATCGCATGGAGCAGGTCTACAACGCCGACCTGGCCAACAGCTGGGGCAACCTTATCTCGCGTTCGCTCAACATGAGCGGCAAGTACTTTGACGGTTGCGCGCCCGCCAAGCCCGCGTCGTTCGATGCGTTCGAAAACCCGCTGGCAAAGATCGCCGATGGCCTGGTCGAGCGCTACATGGCCAAGATGGACGTGCTCGATTACGGTGGAGCTAAGGACGAGGTCATGGAGCTCATCCATGCCGCCAACCACTACATCGAGGACTCCGAGCCCTGGGCGCTTGCCAAGGACGAGACCAAGGCTGACGAGCTGGCATTTGTGATCTACAACCTGCTCGAGGCTATCCGCATTGCCGCTCACCTGCTGATGCCGCTCATGCCCCAGACTTCTGCCGAGGCCCTGCGCCGCCTGTCGTGCGAGGACGAGGCCGCGAGCGACGACCTCAAGGGCATTTGCGCTTGGGGCTTGCTTGCCGGTGGTCAGCCCGTCGAGAAGGGCGAGCCGCTGTTCCCGCGTCTGGGCTAAGCCGCCGCGCGCCATATCGGCAATTTGCTGTTTAGATGTAAGGGCATGGCCGCAACGGTCCATGCCCTTTTGCTTCAAGACGCCGCCACCATGCTAAGGAGGCAACTATGACAACTTCGCCTTTGGCAAACCCCACGGCAACAAGGGAACTGCTGGAGGAGTTTGGCCTTGCGACCAAGCATCGCCTGGGCCAGAACTTCCTGATCGACAATCATGTAATTGAGCGCATCTGCGAGCTTTCCGAGCTTGCGGGCGATGAGCGTGTGCTCGAGGTTGGCCCGGGCGTTGGCACACTCACGCTTGCGCTGCTGCAGGAGGCGGCGTGCGTCACGTCGATCGAGGCCGATCCCGAGCTCGAGCCGGTGCTCGATGCCCACGCCGCCGACTATGCCAACTTCCGCTTTATTATGGGCGACGCGCTCAAGGTGACGCTGGAGCAGATTAAGCAGGCCGCCGGTGGTGAACCCACGGTGTTTGTCGCGAATCTGCCCTATAACGTGGCGGCGACGATCATCCTTCAGTTCTTCCAGACGATGCCCGCGCTCAAGCGCGCCGTCGTCATGGTTCAAAAGGAGGTTGCCGATCGCATTGCCGCAACGCCGGGCAACAAGACCTATGGCGGCTATACGGCAAAGCTGGGCCTGTATGCGCAGGTTACGGGTCGCTTTGAGGTGCCGCCGCGTTGCTTTATGCCGGCGCCGCACGTGGACTCGGCCGTCGTGCGTATCGACCGTGCTGACGGCGTGGTGCCCGAAGGACTCGATCGCGAGTTCGTGGCCCGCGTGATTGACGCCGCATTTGCTCAGCGTCGCAAGACCATCCGTCCATGAGCGCCAACGGCTTTGCCAAGGACGTGCTCGATGCCGCCTTTGAGGCTTGCGGTATCGCACCCACCACGCGCGCCGAGACGCTCGATGTTGCTGACTTTGTCCGCCTGGCCCAGGAGCTAATCCATGATGCCTAATGCCGAACGCGTGACGTTTACCAAGAAAAAGAAGACGGCTGCTTGTCCCGTGCCCTTGGCACCGCTTGCCGACACGCATGCGCATCTGCTTTCGTTCTGGGGCAAGGAGGTGCCCGAGACGCTCGTGCGCGCCAAAGCCGCGGGCGTCGACCTGCTGGTGACGATGCTCGACCCCATCGCCGACAAGCGCAGCGTGACGGACTATAGCGACTGGCTCGTGCGCGAAATTCTGCCGATGCGGGATATTCCGCAGATCAAGTATCTCGCTGGCGTTCACCCCTATGGCGCGCCGGATTATACCGACGACATTCACGCACAGGTCGTTGCCGCGCTCGATGACCCTTTGTGCGCCGGTATCGGCGAGATCGGCCTGGACTACCACATGGATTACGATGACGACATCGCGCCGGCGCCCCATAGCGTGCAGATTGATTGCATGGCACGTCAGCTCGAAGTTGCCGTGCGCCGCAATGTGCCGGTGGAGCTGCACCTGCGGCATGAGGACTCGGATGGGGAGCGCACCTCGCATATGGATGCGTACAACGTGTTGCGCGAGGTGGGTGTGCCTCAGGCCGGTTGCGTGCTGCACTGCTTTGGCGAGGATCGAGTCACGATGGAGCGCTTTGTGGGTTTGGGCTGCTATATCGCCTATGGCGGCGCGGCCACCTTTAAGCGCAACGAAGACGTGCGCGAGGCATTTGCGGCGACCCCGCTCGATCGCATTTTGTTCGAGACGGATTGCCCGTATATGGCGCCGGAGCCCATTCGTGGTCTTGAGTGCGAGCCGGCAATGATTTCTATCACGGCAAACACGCTGGTCAACGACCGTGTCGATCGTACCGGCGAGGATGCTGAGGCAATCGCGCGAGCAGCTTGGGAAAATGCCTGCAAACTTTTTCAAAAATAGTTCTTGCGTTCGCGATGGCGCTCCGTTATTCTAATTCCTGCACGCGGGCGTGGCGGAATTGGCAGACGCGTACGGTTCAGGTCCGTATGGGGGCAACCCCATGAAGGTTCAAGTCCTTTCGCCCGCACCATTGATTGAAAGAGCTCCCAGCAATGGGAGCTTTTTTGTTATGGGCCTCCTGTTGGTGTCACGTGGCTGCTTCGTGCGGGTATCCTAGTGCCAACGTGTGCCTATCAGAGGAGAGACCATGCTGTTGTCCGGTATTATCGCTGCTCTTACGAGCTTTCTACTTCCCATCATCATTTTGTTGCTGCTGCTCCCCAACGCCTGCTATGTCGTTGAACAGCAGCATGCCGTGATCATCGAGCGTCTGGGCAAGTTTAACCGCATCGTCAACGCGGGCTTCCACATGAAGGTGCCCGTGATCGACCGCAAGGCCGCCACGGTGAGTCTGCGCACCATGAAAAACGGTTTTGGCATCGACGTTAAGACCCAGGACAACGTGACCATCGGCCTTGAGGTCTCTGCTCAGTACCACGTGAGCTATGACATGGGCGCCGGCCCGGCAGATTCGGGCATCTACAAGAGCTACTACATGCTGCAGGAGCCCGTCGACCAGATGCGTGATTTCATCACCGACGCCCTGCGCTCTTCCATCCCTGTCTATACGCTCGATGAGGTCTTTGCCAAGAAGGATGACATCGCCAAGGACGTTAATGCCACCGTGTCCGAGCAGATGGCTGCCTACGGCTTTACCCTCGTGTCGACACTCATCACCAAGATCGCGCTGCCGACCGAGGTCGAGAACTCCATGAACGACATCAATGCTGCCCAGCGAAAGCGCGCTGCTGCGCAGGAGCTCGCCGAGGCCGACCGCATCAAGCGCGTCACCGAGGCGACCGCCGAGGCCGAGGCGATGGAAAAGGCGGGCGAAGGCATCGCCAACCAGCGCAAGGCCATCGCGCTGGGCATCAAGGATTCGCTCGAGATCATCCAGGAGACGGGTGTCGGTAACGACGAGGCCAACCAGCTGTTCATGTTTACGCAGTGGTCCGAGATGATGACAGAGTTCGCTCGCACGGGTAAAACATCGACGGTCGTACTGCCGAGCGATTTCTCGCAGTCGGCCTCGATGTTCGAGCAGATGCTGACCGCCAGCAAAGTTCAAAACGATTCGAAGGAGTAGACGCGCGTGAAATACACCGTCGTTTGCGTCGGTAAGCTCAAGGAGCGCTTTTGGAAGGACGCGTGCGCTGAGTACACCAAGCGCCTAGGTGCCTATGCCAAGGTGGATATCCGCGAGGTGGCCGATATCGACCCGGCTAAGGCGGGCGGCGTGGATGCCGCACGCGACAAGGAGGGTGCGGCGATTCTCGCAGCCCTGCCGCCTCGAGCGCATGTGATCCTGCTTGCCATTGAGGGCAAAGAGCGCTCGAGCGAGGAGCTTTCGGCGCGGCTCGACGATCTTATGCTGCGTGGTAACAGCGACATCGCCTTTGTGATTGGTGGATCGGACGGCGTGAGCGATGACGTGCGCACACGAGCCGACGAGATGCTCAGCTTTGGACGTATTACCTTGCCGCACAACTTGGCGCGCGTGGTGCTGCTGGAGCAAATCTACCGCGCCTGCAAGATCAGCCGTGGCGAGCCGTATCACAAATAGGTCGGCAATACGAAACAATGCCGTGGGACAATAGCCTTCGTTTTGAAGAGCGTGTCTGAGAGGACTATGAGATATGAAGATCGGATTTGTCGGTTTTGGCAATATGGCGAGCGCTATGGCCGATGGCTGGATCGCCGCCGGTGTGTCTGCGAGCGATATGTGCGCCTGCGCGGGCCACTACGACGCCTTGGTCGAGCGTTGTGAGGCACGTGGGATGGTTGCCTGTCGTGATGCGGCGGAGGTTGTCGCCGCATCCGATATCGTGGTTGCTGCGGTCAAGCCATACATGATTGAGAAGGTCTTCGCTCCGCTCAAAGAAACCCTTGCCGACAAGGTTGTCCTTTCGGTCGCCTGGACCTGGGATAGCGCCAAGTGGGAGCAGGTCCTGCCGGGTGTCGCACACATCTCGACGGTGCCCAACACACCGGTTTCGGTGGGCGAGGGCGTTATCGCCTGCGAGAAGGCTTCCACGCTTAGCGATGAGCAGCGTGCCACGGTGCTCGGTCTGCTCGGAAAGCTTGGCACCGTCGTCGAGCTCGATTCGAGTCTGCTGTTTGTGGGCGGTACCGTGGGCGGTTGCGCACCGGCATTTGTCGCCATGGCGATTGAGGCCTTGGGCGACGCGGCCGTCAAGCACGGTATCCCGCGCGCCGATGCCTATCGCATTGTGAGCCAGATGGTGCTGGGCACGGCAAAGCTACAGCTTGCGACTGGCCAGCATCCTGCGGCGATGAAGGATGCCGTATGCTCACCCGGTGGCGCCACCATCAAGGGCGTCGTCGCGCTCGAGGACGCCGGCATGCGCAGCGCCCTGGTCAAGGCCATCGACGCCACCCTCCAGTAAAACCTGCCATTTAGGGACAGGTTTATTTTGGCAGGTTTTATCTGGG
>USQE01000001.1 GCA_900556675.1 uncultured Collinsella sp. | reverse complement strand
CCGTCTGAAAGAACCAGGCGGTTCGCTTTTTTGCTATAAGATAGACAGAGATATAAATACACACGCACAGCAGAGTGAAGTTGTTTCCTGTTTTAATAAGCAAAATTATCCCGCACACGGTCAAAGGAATCAGCAACACGGCGGCAAAGATATCAACAACCTTATCGGCCGTGTGCTCCTCATGTTTGAGCAATAACAAGCTTTTGAGTGCCGCCGCGCCATCCATCGGCTCAACAGGCAGGAGATTGAAAACACCTATCCCGGCACTCAGAGCCGCAAGCTTCAAGGCATTGGGATACACACGCACAAACGGCAGAGCGGCAAGCGAAACAATAAAATTCGCCGCAGGTCCCGCGAGGGCGCAGACAGCCTCACGGCGGTAATCGAGGCACACTTCTCCCCGCTCTATCCTCATGCCGAACACGCCGAGAATTATCGCATCGGGCGGTGCGGAGCAGAGGGTCAAGAGCAAAATATGACCCGCTTCATGCAGAGCACAGCAAAGAAAAATAAGCAGCACCGTTTCGCTTTTGTCGAGCATAAGAATAACGGCGGCGGATGCGGCGAACGGGAAACCTAAATCAATGCGGGTCGTTTTTATATAAAAATGCATCAGATATTTTCGCCGAAAAGCAGACGCGCGGGATCATATTTGAGCCCGTTTATCCGCACTTCAAAATGAAGATGCGGTCCGGTCGCCATGCCCGTTGAACCGACGAGGGCTATCGTCTCGCCCTGGCGAATAACCGCATTCATGGGAGCCAATATCTCGGAACAGTGACAATAAAAAGTTTCAAGCCCGTCCGCGTGGGTCAGGCGGATATACTTGCCGGCAATTTCATCCTCTCCGACCTTGGTGACGGTGCCGTAAAATGCGGCGGAAATCGGACTCCCCTGCGCCGCTGCGCTCCCTTTCTATCCAAACTGGTTCGTTTGAGGCTGCGGCTATTAGCCGCGGTATCGACAGCGGCCGTGCCGAGCGCCCGATTGCCCATGACCTGTTGCTCGATACGCTCGATGCACTGGATGCAAAACTCGAGCGTATCGAGATTGTCCGTGCCGAGCCTCCCGTGTTCTACGCGACGGTCGTTGTTTTGGCCGACGGCAGCGAGCACGGCATCGACGCCCGTCCGAGCGACGCCATCGCCCTCGCCGTGCGCAGCAATGCCCCCATGTTTGTGGAGGACGACATCATGAACCGCCTGGGCACCGTATCTCCGGTTGCCGAGGAAATCGATGACGAGCAGGAATTTGAGAAGTTCGACGAGTTCGTCCATACGCTCTCGCCCGATGATTTTTAAATGACGGGTAGTCATGAGACAGAGTGTGCACTGATGGAGCGTGGCGTCTCGGCCGAGGTCGCCGCTATTGCCCGCGAGGCCCAGATGCGCTCGGAGGCATCCGAGGCGGCTCGCATCGCCTATGTGACGCAGGCCCGCACGCTTCGCGAGCGCCGCGACTCCTATATCAAGATGGTTATCATCTCCGCCCTTGTCGCAGTAATCTGTTCTCGTCTTCGTGGTACAGTTGGTGCGCTTGGGTTTTCGATTTCAACAGGCTTGGTAATCTGGGGTGTGGTCGATGCAGTCATGCTGACCAACCAGATCAAGGTACTCGATAAACGCGCGGCGGACATGATACGCGCCCGCGATGCCGCTGCTAAGATCGCCGCCGAGGCACAAAAACTGTAACGACGCCGGATTCGATGGGAAGGTCTAAAGATGGCACAGGATATGCAGGACGCCGGTAACGTCTCCGCCGAGCTCGACGCCATGGTGTGTGACCTGATTGGTGCGTTCTTGGACGACCTTGCCGCCGGCGAGAATCCGGGCGTAGTTGTGGCGATCGAGGACGCTGCTTCCAACCGCTATCTGGCGGCACTCGACGAGGACGGCGAAGAGGCGTGCCTCGAGGCCGCCACCAACTTTATCTCCGAGCACAAGATGGGTCTTAAGGACGAGGGCCTGGGCCGTATCGCCCGCTATGCCATCGGCTATACCGGCTGCGTCGAGATTGACGGCGGCTATCATGACGCTCTGCTCGTGAGCTTCTTTGAGACGACGCTCGAGAGCGGCTTTTCGGCATATGTGCTGTATGAGGGCATGGGCGCCGGCGATGGTTTTATGTGGAGCGACCCTGAACCTGCAGGTGAGGAAACCCCTCTCATCTAAAATCGCTAAAATAAACGAGTTTTCGGTAAAAGGCTCAATATTCCCGCTGAGCGTTGTATCGCTGGGCGGGCCGCATACGCGTGCCGTTTGTATATGGATAGAAGATAGGGGAACTACATGCGCGTAGACAATCTGAGGAACATCGCCATCATCGCCCACGTCGACCACGGCAAGACGACGATGGTCGATAAGCTCCTGCGTGCCACGGACGCCTTCCGTGCCAACCAGCAGGTCGAGGACCGCGTCCTGGACTCTAACGACCAGGAGCGCGAGCGCGGCATTACGATTCTCGCCAAGAACATCTCTATCGAGTACAAGGACGTCAAGATCAACGTCATCGACACCCCGGGCCACGCCGACTTTGGCGGCGAGGTCGAGCGCGTGCTGCGTATGGCCGATGGCGCCCTGCTGCTGGTCGATGCCTTTGAGGGCCCCATGCCCCAGACCCGCTTCGTGCTGCGTCACGCTATCGACACCGGCCTCAAGATCATGATCGTCATCAACAAGATCGATCGTCCGGGCGCCAACCCCGAGAAGGCCTACAACGACTGCCTGGACCTTATGGCCGACCTGGGCGCTACCGACGACCAGCTTGAGTTCGCCATGGAGCACGTGGTCTACGCCAGCGCCATGAACGGCTTTGCCCGCCTTGACCCCAACGACGGCAACATGGACATGTATCCGCTGCTCGATATGATCATCGACGACATGCCCGCGCCCGAGGTTGACGAGAACGCCCCGCTGGCCATGCAATGCGTGACCATCGACCACTCCAACTTCGTTGGCCGCATCGGTATCGGTCGCGTGTACTCCGGCACCATTCACCAGGGCGATCAGATCCTGGTTGTGAAGAACGACGGCTCCAGCGCCACCGCTACCGTCAAGCAGCTCTTTACCTTCGACTACCTGGGCCGCACCGAGTGCCAGGAAGTCGGCGCCGGCGATATCGCCGCTGTCGTGGGCATTGACCGCACCGATATCGGCGATGTCTACACCGACCCCGAGAACCCCGTCGAGCTCGAGCCCATCGAGATCGATCCGCCGACCCTGTCCATCGTCTTTGAGGCTTCGACCTCCCCGCTCGTCGGCCGTGACGGCGACATCGTGGGTGCCCGTCAGCTCAAGGAGCGCCTGTTCAACGAGGCCGAGAACAACGTGACCATGAAGATCGAGGAGCTCGAGGACAAGAGCGGCGTCGAGGTCTCTGGCCGCGGCATTCTGCACCTGTCCGTCCTGATGGAGTCCATGCGCCGCGAGGGCTTCGAGTTCCAGGTCGGTCGTCCCCGCGTTCTGTTTAAGAAGGACGAGAACGGTAACAAGCTGGAGCCTGTCGAGCAGGCCGTCGTTGAGTGCCCGGACGAGTACTCGGGCAAGGTCGTCGAGGTCTTCGGTACCTCCGGTGGCATCATGACGAGCATGGATACCTCGGGCATCGTGACGCACCTTGAGTTTAAGATCCCGACCCGCGGCATCATGGGTCTTAAGAACCGCATCATGAACGTCACTCACGGCGAGGGCGTGTTCTACCACACCTTCCTAGAGTACGGCCCCTACGCCGGCGAGATCGGCAACCGCCAGAACGGCGCCATGATCTCCATGACCACCGAGAAGGCCGTTGCCTACGCTCTGGGTACGCTGCAGGAGCGCGGCCAGCTGTTTGTTGAGCCGGGCACCGAGTGCTACGAGGGCATGATTGTGGGCGAGCGCAGCAAGGCCGGCGACATGGTCGTCAACATCGCCCGTACCAAGAACTTGGGCAACCAGCGTTCCTCGACCTCCGACATCTCCGTGCAGTTGGTGCCGCCTCGCACCTTCTCTCTGGAAGAGGCGCTGGAGTACATCGCCGACGACGAGCTGGTCGAGATTACTCCCAAGAATATCCGCCTGCGCAAGCGTCTGCTCAACGCCACCGACCGTAAGAAGGCCGCCGTCCGCGCTGGTCAGGTCAACAAATAAGCGCCGAGCTTTATAGCGACTAACAAGAAAGGGCGCCGACCATCGCGGTCGGTGCCCTTTTTGGTGCACAGGGATTGAGTTGGTCTGCACCACCGCAAAGGTGTCTGTCCCCTTTGTGGTGGTTGACGGCTAGGCGGAAGGAAGGCCCGGAGTATTGGCGGCCTGCTGCGGCTTGAGGCGGGCGTTGCGCCAGATGATCTGGATGACGTAGCCGAGCGTAAAGACGAAGGCTACGCCGCTGACAAAGCTGCCCATAAGGGGAAGTGCCGTGAGTGCGCCCGCGGCGATACCGCCCACGGCGGCCATGGCGTAGCGGTTCTGGCTGTGTCCGATCATGCGTGCGATCGCGGTGCCCGTAAACGCCGCCGAGACCAGAGCGATACCGATCACGGCGCACATGAGAGTTCCGGCGAGTGACAGACCTGCAATCGAGATGATGAGTAACAGGACGGCGGGAACGGCGGCCACCGTGCCCAAAAGACCGCTCACCCACAGAGGGGTAGGTCGTTGACGAAGCATGCCGGCGGCGCTGGCGGTCGCGCGCGGAAAGACGAGCTCGAGGAGGATCGCGACAAAGCAGGTGGAAAGCGCCGCGGCGACGATGCCGCCGATGGTGTCGTTAATCGTTGAGGTGTTCTCGTTCTCGGTACGGTCGATCTTGAGGGAGCCGACCTGAGCGCCCTCGGCCCGCTCGGGGTCCTCGGAAACATGCGCGCTCACGGTGCCGGTGATGCGGGCGTTTTTGCCCAAGACGAGCTTATCGGCCCAAACCTCGACATCGCCCTCGACGGTGCCGTCGATGGTCACCGTATCGCCTGCAAGTGCTGCCGACTTGGTGGAGCCTCGCAGGGCAACAGTATCGCCCATCGCGTAAAAACAGTTGGCGGTGCTACCGGTGTTGAGCACGACGTGCTGACCGGCTACCGTCACGCTGCCATCGATTGCGGTTTTGGAGATATCGATGGTGCGCGCCGCCAGGCGAATGGCGCCGCCTACGGTGCAGTCGCGAATCGATAGGCTGTCGCATGCCGCGATAATATCGCGGCCGATGGAGGCATCGTCCAGGTTAAGGCTTTGGCCAGCCCAGTACAGGTCGCCCGCGACGCCAGACGGATTTGAGTCAGCTTCGGTTGCGAGTACGTTGCCCGCGGTGTCTGTGCCGGCGAACGACGCCGTGGGAAGTACGGTCAGCGCAAGCGCAATCAGTACGAATAGGAGGGCGATGCGGGCCTGCGCTTTGTGGCGCTTGGTCGACGGTTCTAGGTTGCAAGGCATAGTGAATCCTTCGTTAGATACTCGGCGTATATCTAACAGGGTACCCAACGTGCGAGCGCTCTAAAAGAACCTCTCGGTTGCATTTCGAAAGGTCGTGCCGTGCTATCTACTTTTTGCGATGTAAAAAGTGCGCGATGTCTTCTTCGGTGGGGCTTTTGATGTCAAAGCGCAGCGAGAGCCAGCGCAGACCCATGGTCACGATAACGCATACGACCAGCGCGGCGACATTGCTGACCAAGCCACTCATGACGAGGCTTACATAGCTTGCCGATCCGGCGATGGCCGCGATGGCATAAAAGTTGGTGCGTTGGAAAATGCCCGGAACCACGCCCATAAAGCCGTCGCGCAGCATGCCGCCGCCCACCGCGGTGAAAAAGCCCATCATGATGCAAACGACGGGTGCAAATCCGTAGACCAGTGCCTTGTCTGCGCCGGTTGCCGCATAGATGCCGACCGAGATGATGTCGAGCAGGGGGATGAGTTTGTCGGGCTTATCGACGATTGCCGGGAAGATGTAAATGATGGCCGCCGTGGCGATGGAGAGCGGCAGCGCCATTGGCTGGTTGAGGATGTAGACGTTGCCGACCTGGAGTGTCATGTCGCGCAAAAGACCGCCGCCCAGACCGCAGACTACCGCGAGTGCGACCGCGCCCACCAGGTCGAGCTTGTGTTCGCGCGCAACCAGCACACCCGAGATCGATGCAGCGACAACGGCGAACATCTCGAGCCAAAATGGGATAGCGACCATGGCATCCGAGGCATGTGAGGTAACGGTTATGGCGGCGACGACGGGCAAGATGGGGTCCTTTGAGTTACGGGATTGGACAATGCCCGTACATAGTACATGTTCGGCGACGATCGCGACCCTATTGCTCGGCAAACGGTCGGGACTGGGTGCGGTCATAGGTTTCAAGTATGTGCATCAGCCTCCAAAGATATCGAAAAATATCGTTTTTGGAGGGTGGTGTACATGTTTGGGGATCTGGGTTGATGCTGAACGCGATGAGGGCGTGGCTGAATAGGAGGGATGTCTATATTTTGATCGGAGCTCAAAATTTATCCGGTCGGCTTACGCCGACCGCGCTGCGCTAAAAACGCGCCACTGGTGCGTTTTCTTTACGCTTTGCGCCCTGGCGGGTTCGAATCCCTCCTTCTTCGCCGTATTTGCTTGTTAGGGACTCAAAACAAAAAAGCTCCCATTCCTGGGAGCTTTCACAACCAAAATGGCGGAGGAGGAGGGATTCGAACCCTCGTGACCTTATACAGGCCAAACGGTTTTCGAGACCGCCGCATTCAACCACTCTGCCACCCCTCCGCGTGGGGTAAAAACAAAGCAGGCACTAAGGCCTGCTTTGGAATTAACTGGCGGAGAGTCAGGGATTTGAACCCTGGAGACGCTTTTGACGCCTACACGATTTCCAATCGTGCTCCTTCGGCCACTCGGACAACTCTCCGTTAAATGCGAAAGTCAGTATACACGAGGAATCGAAAAGTGCAAACAGAAAACTTGGCATTTTTTAAAGCGCTCGCTCCGCACCCGTATCCGGCATGTGCCAGATGAGTACTAAAAAAGCATCCTGACCAGCCAGATCCCGCTCGATGATCTGTTCAAAATAGGTATTCATGAATGACGTGGCAGCGAATTTAAAAATTTTGAGGCAATCGATCGAACCGGTGGTATGCATTTCGTGACCACAACCCTGCAATCGGCGACCTGCGGTTTGACTCAGGTTGTCCTCGCCGCAGCGTATCTTGCTATCGAATCCGTCAAGCTCTTGGTCAGCATTTGGTTGGAATACGCATGAAGAGCCGTGTAAGCATGGGTATATGTGGAGGTCATGAGGTTGTAGCTGCATATTCTTGCAGCCTGGGAGGTTGAAAGATATTATTACCAAGTCTTTTCCTGCTTCAGGCGCACCTTCACGACCTGAAGCCACATTTGCCCAGAGGAGGTGACAATATGAAGGCTTATGAACTGCTGTTCTTTGTTGACCCGTCGCTCGACCCCGAGACTCGTCTCGCTGTTATGAAGCGTATCGATACCACGATCGCTGAGGGCGCTGGCAAGGTCGACTCCGTTGACGAGTGGGGCAAGCGCAAGCTCGCCTACGAGATCAACGACCTCACCGATGGTGACTACACCCTCATCAACTTCCACGCAGATCCTACCCAGATCGCCGAGCTTGATCGCGTCCTGCGCATCACCGACGCTGTGGTCCGCCACATGATCGTCCGTCGCGACGACCAGGAGTAAGACTGTCGTTTTGGACTGGGCTAGTGCCCCAAGAGGAAGTAGTGAGTTATGAGCATCAATCGAGTGAACATCACCGGTAACCTCACCCGCGATCCCGAGCTGCGCGCCACCGCCGGCGGAACCCAGGTTCTGTCCTTTGGCGTCGCCGTGAACGATCGTCGCCGCAACGCGCAGACTGGCGAGTGGGAGGACTATCCCAACTTTGTTGACTGCACTATGTTCGGCACCCGCGCCGAGGCCGTGAGCCGTTTCCTGGCAAAGGGAAACAAGGTCGCGATCGAGGGCAAGCTGCGCTACAGCTCTTGGGAGCGCGACGGTCAGCGCAGGAGCAAGCTTGAGGTCATCGTCGATGAGATCGAGTTTATGAGCTCCCGTGGTGGCCAGGGTGGCTACGATCAGGGCGGTTACGCCCCCGCAGCTCCCGCGCCCGCAGCACGTCCTGCCGCACCGGTGGCTACGCCGCCCGCGGTCGACGTCTACGATGAGGACATCCCGTTCTAAGGGTTGTTCACCTATTTTTGAGTGAGAGGCGGCTTCGGCTCGCCGAAGTTGCCAAATGAAAGGTATTTTGACATGGCTAATGATTATTCTGCACGTCAGCCGCGTCGTAAGTACTGCCAGTTCTGCAAGGAGAACACTGAGTTCATCGACTATAAGGACACTCAGCTTCTCCGTAAGTACATGACCGACCGTGGCAAGATCAAGCCCCGTCGCGTCACTGGCGCTTGCACGCAGCATCAGCATGACATCGCCAACGCCATCAAGCGCGCCCGCGAGATGGCTCTCCTGCCGTACACCGTCCCCGTGGTTTCCTCTCGTGGCAACCGCGACCGCGGCTAAGAAGGGAGACGCATCATGAAGGTTATTCTTCTCGATGAGATCAAGGGCAAGGGCGGCGAGGGTGACGTCGTAGAGGTCGCTCAGGGTTACGCTGAGAACTTCCTGTTCCCCAAGAAGCTCGCTGTTGCCGCCACCAAGGGCAACCTCAAGCAGCTTGACGAGCGTCGCAACAACATCGCCAAGCGCGAGGCCGTCCGTCTGGCTACCGCCAACGAGACCAAGGCTGCCTTCGAGGGCAAGCAGGTCACCGTTGACGTCAAGGTTGGCGACGAGGGCATCCTCTTTGGCTCCGTTACCGCCGCTATGATCGCTGACGCCATCAAGGATCAGCTCGGTATGGACATCGACCGCAAGCGCGTCGAGCTCGGTAAGCCCATCAAGGTTGCCGGTGCCCACACCGTCGCTATCTCGCTGTACCGCGAGATCAAGGCCGAGGTTGTCGTTCTCGTCGGCGTTACCGCCGAGGAGCTCGCTGCCGAGGCTGAGGTTGAGGAGACCGCTGAGGTCGCCGAGGCCGAGACCGCCGAGGTCGAGACCGAGGCTGCTGCCGAGTAGCATTTGCTGCAACGCAACAATCTTGTTCTAAGAAGGGCGCTCTGGGAGACCAGGGCGCCCTTTTATTTTTTGCGCTGGGTGAGTGTCGTGGCAGTCATTGAGATGCGGTCCCGTGTATGGGACCGTTCATCCGTTTGGTTCGGTGATGATTGCCAAGCCGCGGCTCGATTTATAGCCGCGGCTGATACTATGGATGCTCGCAAGCGATATGAATGAGGACGCTCATGGCATATGACGATAGGGAGACGGGGCTGACGGTCGAGGACCGTGGCTCTAAGTTGGGTCTCCCCCAAAACCAAGATGCAGAGGCCAACGTACTGGCCGCTATGCTGCTATCGCCCGAGGTGGTCGAAGAGGCCCAAGTCGAGCTGCAGCCCGATGACTTCTACCGGCCCATTCATAAGACCATCTATACCGCGATGGTCGATATGTATAACAGTCGCATCCCCATTGACTCTATCTCGCTGATCGATTACCTGCGAAGCATCAACAAGCTCGATGCCGTGGGCGGCGAGGCGTACATTTTGGAGCTGATGGGACAGACTCTGTCGCTCGTCAACTGGCAGCACCATGCCGCCATCGTTCGCCGCGACTCGATGCTGCGTGAGCTGATTGGCGCCACCAACGAGATCAACGCGCTGGCCTACAACGCCCCCACCGACACCAAAGAGGTCGTGGAGCTGGCCGAGAGCAAGCTGCTCAAGGTCACGGCGCGTGAGGTTAAGTCGAGCTACAAGACGCTGACCGAGTTTATGGTCGAGGCCTATAACGAGGCCGAGGAAGTGTGCAAGGCCGGCGGTCAGGCTGCAGGCGTGCCCACGGGCTTTCCGTCGCTCGACCGTATGCTCATGGGTTTCCGCGAGGGCCAGCTCATCATTATCGGCGCCCGCCCCGCCGTTGGTAAGACGTCGTTCGCCCTGAACTTGGCGCTCAACGCCGCCGCCGCGGGCTATACCGTCGGCTTCTTCTCGCTGGAGATGTCGGGCAAGGAAATTGCCCAGCGTCTGATTTGCGCCTATGCCATGATCTCGATCAGCGACTTCCGTACGGGCCGCATTAGTCCCGAGCAGTGGGCCAACATCAATGAGGCCACGCAGACGCTGTCCAAGCTCGATATTCTGATTGACGATACGCCCGGCACCACGGTGACCGAGATTCGCGCCAAGAGCCGCCGCATGCTCCATAACAAGGAGAAGGCCATCATCATCCTGGACTATTTGCAGCTGGTGAGTCCCCCGCCGGGACGTCGTTCCGAGAGCCGCACCGTCGAGGTCTCCGAGATGTCGCGTGGTCTGAAGATTATGGCCAAGGAGCTCAAGATTCCGCTGATCGCGCTGTCGCAGCTGTCGCGTCAGGTCGAGTCCCGTACCGGCAAGCGCCCGCAGCTGTCCGACCTGCGTGAATCGGGCTCCATCGAGCAGGATGCCGATATCGTCATGTTCTTGGACCGATCCGCCGACGAGGCCGAGGCCTCGCGCGACGACCGGCCCGACGAGGGCGTTACGCGTATCGTCGTGGCCAAGAACCGTTCGGGCCCGATTGGCGACGTCGACCTGATGTTCCTGCCGGCATCCACCAAGTTCTATGAGCTTGATGGGGCGCATACCGAGGAGTAGGACAGGCGCCCGTTGCACGGGTATACTGGGAATGTTTTGTGCTTCTGCGCACTTGCGGTGTGCGGACAGTCCATGAATGTGAGGAGTAAACATGCCGTCAACCGTTTTGGTCGGTGCCCAGTGGGGCGATGAGGGCAAGGGTAAGATCTGCGACCTGGTCGCCGGCGACTTTGATGCCGTCGTGCGCTATTCGGGCGGCAACAACGCCGGCCACACCATCGTCGTCAACGGCAAGAAGTACGGCCTGCACCAGGTGCCCTCCGGCATCATGTATTCCGACCACGTGTCGGTGATCGGTAACGGCTGCGTCGTCAACCCCAAGGTCGTCCTTGAGGAGATCGACATGTTCGAGGCCGACGGCATCACCACCAAGAATCTCAAGATCAGCGGCAACGCGCATGTCATCATGCCGTACCACATCGATCTGGATGGCGCCTTTGAGCAGAAGCTCGGCAAGAAGAACATCGGTACCACCAAGCGCGGCATCGGTCCGTGCTACCAGGACAAGATGGCCCGTATTGGCCTGCGTATGCAGGACATGCTGGATGAGGCGCTGTTCCGCGATAAGCTGGAGACCGCTCTTGCCCGCGTGAACCCCGAGCTAGAGCTCATCTACAACCTGCCCACCTACACCGTGGATCAGATTTGCGATGAGTACCTGCCCATGGCCGAGCGCCTGCGCCCCTACATCACCGAGACGAGCCTGCTGCTCAACAACATGATCGATGAGGGCAAGGATTTGCTGTTTGAGGGCGCCCAGGCGACGCTGCTCGACATCGATCACGGCACCTATCCGTACGTGACGTCTTCTAACTGCACCGCCGGCGGCGCCATTACCGGTTCCGGCGTCGGCATGAAGAACGTCGACCGCGTGCTGGGCGTCATGAAGGCCTATATCACCCGCGTCGGTTCGGGCCCCATGCCCACCGAGCTTTCCTATGAGTCCGAGGCCGGCCACACGCTGACCGAGGAGGGCTACGAGTACGGCGTGACCACCGGTCGCCGTCGTCGCTGCGGCTGGTTTGACGGCCCTATCGCCAACTATGCCTCGCGCGTCAACGGCCTCACCGACATCGCCGTGACCAAGCTCGACGTGCTTTCGGCCTTCGACACCATTAAGGTGTGCGTTGCCTATGACGTCGACGGCGAGCGCTACACGAGCGTGCCCGAGCACCAGGTGCGTTTTGAGCATGCCAAGCCCATCTACGAGGAGCTCCCTGGCTGGAAGTGCGACATCACCGGCTGCCGCAGGAGGCTCAGGACTCCGTGGCATTTATCGAGGATCTGGCACACACCCGCGTGACGTTCATCGGCGTCGGCGCCGGTCGCGAGCAGATCATCAACCGATTCTGGAAGTAATCGGCGTTATTTGGTTATTGCGATATACCCCTTTGCAGCCCAGATGGGCGGCCGAGGGGTATATTTGCTTGTAATGGGCCCGCGCGGAGCGGGCCGGTAATCCATAGAGGAGGCACCCTTGAAGGCGGACACTCAAACCATCGACATCCTGTTGTTGGGCAGCGGCGGCCGCGAGCATGCTCTGGCAGCCAAGCTCGCAGCATCACCGCGCGCCGGCAAGCTCTACATCGCGCCGGGTAACGGCGGCACCGCGAGCTGCGGCGAGAATGTGGTTCTCGACGATTGCGATCCTGCGGCCGTGGCGGCGTTTGCCCAGAGCCATGGATGCGGACTCGTGGTGATTGGCCCCGAGGCTCCGCTCGTGGCGGGCGTTGCAGACGCCGTCCGCGCGGCGGGCATCCCGTGCTTTGGCCCGGGTGCCGAGGGCGCCCAGATGGAGGGCTCTAAGCTGTTCTCCAAGCAGCTCATGGAGCGCGCCGGTATCCCGACGGCAGCCTATGGCTCATTTACCGACGAGGCTTCGGCTCTTGCCTATGTGCGCGAGCAGGGCGCTCCGCTGGTCGTCAAGGCCGACGGCCTTGCCGCGGGCAAGGGCGTTATCGTGGCAACCGAGCTTTCGCAGGCCGAGGAGGCTGTGCGTGAGTGTTTTGGCGGCACCTTTGGCGATGCCGGCAACACGGTGGTCATCGAGGAGATGCTGACCGGCCCCGAGTGCTCGCTGCTGGCCTTTACCGACGGCAAGACCGTGCGTCCCATGGCCACCTCGCAGGATCACAAGCGTGCGCTCGAGGGCGACAAGGGCCCCAACACGGGCGGCATGGGCGTCTACAGCCCGGTGCCCATCGTGACCGACGAGGAGCACGCCACCATGGTGAAGGTCATGGAGCAGACCGTGGCAGAGCTCGCTGCCGAGGGTATCGACTATCGCGGCTGCCTGTACGGCGGCTTTATGCTCACCCCTGCCGGCCCCAAGGTGCTGGAGTTCAATGCCCGCTTTGGCGATCCTGAGACGCAGGTCGTGCTGCCGCGCCTTAAGAACGACCTGGTCGAGGTCATGCTGGCTTGCGCCAACTGCGAGCTCGATCAGATTGAGCTCGATTGGCGTGACGAGTGGGCCGTGGCCGTTGTCCTGACGAGCGCGGGCTATCCCGGCAGCTACGAGAAGGGCAAGGTCATTACCGGTATCGAGGATGCCGAGGCTATGGAGAACGTGACGGTGTATCACGCCGGTACTGCCGTGGTGGACGGCGAGCTCGTGACCAACGGCGGTCGTGTGCTCGCCGTGACCGCGCTGGGCGATACGTTCGAGAACGCTCGCGACCTTGCCTACGAGGCCTGCGAGAAGATCAACTTTGAGGGCAAGACCCTGCGCCACGACATTGGCCTGCGTGCGCTGCGCGGCCGCGACGCCTGGGATGCCTAAAATCCGAGAGGAATGAGACGGATGGACGAGAAGAACGAAGAGCTCGTGGACGCGCAGATCGTCGAAGAGGACAGCCGCATGTATGGGCACGCCGAGGGCGAGCCTGGCGGCGAGGTCGCTGACGAGCCGGCGCTGGTGCTGGGCGACGACGACCCGCACGATGCCGAGCTGCACGAGAAGATTCTTTCGGAGGAGTGCGCCTGGAAGGGCAAGATCCTCGACGTCCACCGTCTTGAGGTTGAGCTGCCCAACGGTCGCCGCAGCGCCCGCGATATCGTTCGCCATCCGGGTGCGGCGGCCGTTGTGGCACTGACCGAGAGCGGCAAGATCGTGCTGGTGCGTCAGTACCGCACCGCCATCGACCGCGTGACGGTCGAGATTCCCGCCGGCAAGCTCGATCCGGGCGAGGACCCGCTCGATTGCGCCAAGCGCGAGCTGCATGAGGAGACGGGCTTTAGGGCTGGTCGCATTCGCTTTTTGACGTCGATTGTCACGTCCTGCGGTTTTTGCGATGAGATCATCCACATCTACTTGGCTACCAAGCTCGAGTTTGATGCGCCCGACCCCGACGATGACGAGTTTGTCAACGTCGACCTGGTGCCACTGCATGAGCTGATCGACGCCGTACTCGACGGCAAGATCGAAGACGCCAAGACCGTTGTGGGTGCCTTGGCTTGCGACAGCATTGCTCATCGTTTGGGTGGAGCGGAACTTTAACGAGCGGGGATGATCCCGCAGGTTTGTGTAAGTCAGCGAAAGTGCTCCATTTGAGACAAGGTGGCCTAAAAGAGAAGGGAAGCGTATGGATATACGCGACCGACGATTGAAGGCCAGATTGTCCAAATGGAGCACTTGCAGCGTCGAGACGAAACGCGGTTTGGTAAAACCGCGTAAGGTGACTATGTTTAAGAGGTTTCTTTCGTATTACAAGCCCCAGATGGGGCTTTTTGTTGCTGATACTCTTTGTGCTCTGGTGCTTGCCGCCATTGACCTGGCGTTCCCCATTATCTTGCGCAATCTGACCGGCGGGCTCTTTACTCAGGGTCAGGCTGCTATTATGCAGGCGCTCGGTATGATCGCGGTGGGACTGGTGCTGATGTATGTCATCCGCTGCGCCTGCCGCTATTTTGTGAGCTATTGGGGTCATGTGATGGGCGCGCGCATGGAGTCCAAAATGCGCGAGGACCTGTTCGATCAGTACGAACGGTTTAGCTTTGCGTACTTTGATCGCAACAGCTCGGGCGACATGATGAGCCGCGTGGTCAATGACCTGTTCGATATCTGCGAGGCGGCGCACCACGTGCCCGAATGGATCATTATCTGCGGTATCGAGATCATCGGCTCGTTTGTGATTCTGTTTACCATCGCGCCGGTGCTCGCACTCGCCATGGCTGTGGTGACGGTGGTGTTCGCGGTCATTATGTTTTGGCAGAATATGCGCATGCGCGAGGTCTTTAGCGATAACCGCAAAAAGATTAGCGGCATCAACGCGCAGCTGCAGGATTCGCTGGCGGGCATGCGTGTGGTCAAGAGCTTTGCCAATGAGCAGACCGAGCGCTCTAAGTTTCGCGCCTCGAACAATCGCTACCTTTCGTCCAAGGAGAACATGTATCACGCCATGGGCGTCTATACCGCGACGTATGGCCTGCTCTCGGGAGTGCTTTATGTGATCGTGGTGCTGCTGGGCGGTTGGCTCGTTGCCCAGGGTCAGCTGCAGGCGGTCGATATGGCAACCTTCGCACTCTACATTTCGCTGTTCTGCACGCCGCTCGAGACGCTCGTCAATTCGGCTGAGACGTATCAGAAAGCCATCGCCGGCTTTAAGCGCATGGATGAGGTGCTCTCGACTGTCCCCGATATTCAGGATAAGCCGGGTGCTGCGGATCTGCAGGTGACGGCTGGTGCTGTGGAGTACCGCGACGTGTGCTTTAGCTACGAGGATGTTGAATTGGCCGAGCGCGGCGCCGACGGACGCCCTGTTATCGACCACATGGACCTGTCCATCAAGCCCGGTCAGACCATCGCTTTGGTTGGCCCCTCGGGCGGCGGCAAATCGACGACTTGTTCGCTGTTGCCGCGCTTTTACGACGTTGCCGCCGGCTCCATTAGCATCGACGGCCAGGATGTGCGCGACGTGACGCAGCATAGTCTGCGCCGTGCCATCGGCCTGGTGCAGCAAGATGTGTACCTGTTTGATGGAACGATCGGCGAGAACATCGCCTACGGCAAGCCGGGCGCCACGGCAGAAGAGATCGCCGAAGCGGCCCGCCGCGCCAATATTGATACCTTTATCGAATCGCTTCCGCAAGGCTACGACACCGTGGTGGGCGAGCGCGGCAGCCGTCTTTCGGGTGGTCAAAAGCAGCGCGTCGCCATCGCGCGCGTTTTTCTCAAGAATCCCAAGATCCTTATTTTGGATGAGGCGACGAGTGCCCTGGATAACGAGAGCGAGGAAGCGGTGCAGGAGTCGCTCGAAGAGCTGGCACGCGGCCGTACCACGATCATCATCGCCCACCGTCTCTCGACTATTAAGCATGCTGACGAGATTGCGACCGTTGAGCATGGTCGCGTTGTGGAACGTGGCACGCACGAGGAGCTTCTCGCCCGTGGCGGCACCTATGCCCGTTACTATCGAATGCAGTTCGAAGGTGCGCGTGCGCACGAGCTCGACTGATTGATATGACAGGAAGATCATGGCTGATAAGAACCCTTTGACTCCGGAAGAAGTGACGGAGTTATTCTCCGAAATCGATGCATCCGGCGTCTTGGATCCTACGCTCGCCAAAAAGCGCACCGAGCGCATGCGCGAGAAAGAGGCCGCCGTCAAGCGCGGCGACAAGGCGACGCTGGCGCGGCTGCGCAGCGAGGATCGCGCGAGCCAGGCAAAACATATCGACCCGCTGTCCGAGGACGACCCTTCGGGCTCGCAGGTGAGCCATACCATTACGAAGACCGCCATGGCCGTGGTTATCGGCATTTTGGTGCTGATTGTGGGCATGCAGATTGGCTACGGCGTGATGCGACGTCTGAATACCGCGAACCTTTCCGAAAGTGTTTCGGTGGATACCGTTTCGACCGCGCTCAAGGGTGGACTTGAATGGGGCAATGGCTTTACGCAGTTCCCGCTCGATTTTACCGTCGACGAGGCAGATGAGCGCACGGGCACGGTTGAGGTGACGGTGCTGGACACGTCTTCTGCCAATGAACTCGAGCTGCTGTCCAACGGTCAGATTCAGGCGGCGGCGCTCGCAACCAACGCCCTGCTCAACGACAAGATCGACCGTGTGGTGTATAACGTTCACGCCTATATCGACGAGGACAGCAGGATCCAGCATGATTCCTTCTTTGGCATGTTTCCTGCTCAGGGGCACCAAAGCGCCATCCTGACGTTCGTTTGGACCAAGAGCTCGTCCAACGCCACGAGTATCGACTGGAAGATGCGCATCGTAAGCATGGACGACACCATTGCCGAGCGCATTCAAAAACAGGTCAACTCGGTTTCATCGCTGATCGAGGACCCGGTGGTGAGCCAGACCAAGATCACGGAGGAGCAGGCCGAGCGCGATCTTGAGCATCGTCTGCACGGTCGAGAGATCTTCCGCGGCGGAAAGCCCGATCGCACGCCGTCCGAGCTGCTGGAGCAGGACAAGCAAAAGTAGTCCGCAGCCACATAGAACGATGCCATCCCGCGTGAGCCGCAAGCCCACGCGGGATGATTTTTCTGGGACGGGGATTAAAAAATCATTCTGTCATGTATGCAGTTGGCGACAAAGCCCTGCTCTCAGAATAATTTTTTAATCCCCGTCCCAGAAAAATCATTATGCACAGGAAGTCATAATTATCATTTTGTAAACAATTCTATGTAATTAATGCCATGGGCGATGCTTGCGGTTAGAATACCGCGAGGCCTAACTACACACCTTTAAGCCGGTCCTGTGAGACCGGGAAGGAGAACTATGGCGAACAACCATATTGCGGGCGCTGCCGCCCGCACCGTCGCGCCCAGCGAGCTGTGCCAGCGTATGCTGGCTAAAACCAGCAAGGGCACCTGCGGTCCCTGCATCCTGTATCTTGAGGATGGGACCATTTTTTATGGCCGTGCATGCGGTGCCGAGGGTACCGCAACCGGCGAGGTCTGCTTTAACACGTCGCTCGAGGGCTACTTTGAGGTCATGACCGACCCGAGCTATGCCGGCCAAATCGTAACCATGACCTATCCGCAGATCGGCAACTACGGCATTGACGAGACCGATGTCCAGTCGGCCTCCCCCGGCGATCCCGCTCGCCCCGCGAGCGCTCCCGCCATGCGCGGCATGGTCGTCCACGACATGTGCGCCACGCCTTCTAACTGGCGCTCGACCGTCAGCGTGCCGGAGTACCTGCGTGCACACGGCATCGTCGCTATCGAGGGCGTCGACACCCGCGCTCTCGTGCGCCACCTGCGCGACAACGGTTCCAAGATGGGCATAATCTCGACGGAGATCTTCGACGTCGACGAGCTTGCCGAGCGCCTGTCCGCCGCGCCTACGCTGGTCGGCGAGAACCTGGTCAAGACCGTGAGCTGCCCTGAGCCCCACGCTTTTGCCGTGAGCGACCTGCCCGCTACGCATGACTTTGCGCTTGCCCCTACCGCTCCTGCCCGCCACAAAGTGGTTGCCTACGACTGCGGCGTGAAGCGCGGCATTCTGGAGGGCCTGGTCCGTGCCGGCTGCGACCTGACCGTCGTGCCGTGGGATACGCCCGCCCAGCAGGTGCTCGATATGAATCCCGATGGCGTCTTTTTGTCCAATGGCCCCGGCGACCCCGATGCCGTGGTGGAGACCTACGAGCAGGTGCAGCAGCTGATCGGCAAGGTGCCAATTTTTGGTATTTGTCTCGGTCACCAGATGATCAGCTTGGCGTGCGGCGCCCAGATGGAAAAGCTCAAATTCGGTCACCGTGGTGGCAACCAGCCGGTTATGAATCTGGTCAGCCGCCGTGTGGAGATCACCGCGCAAAACCACGGCTTTGGCCTGTTGTTCCCCAGCTTGGGCAAGCTTGTCCCCGAGCTTTCGGGCGGCGAGACCGAGCACGCGGCCGATGGCGATCTGCGCGTCTGGGTGCGCCGCGGTATCGCGCCGGTCGTGATGAACGAGCGTTTCGGCCGCATTCGCCTGACGCATGTGAATCTCAATGACGGCACCGCCGAGGGCATTCAGCTGCTCGATGCGCCGTGCTTCTCGGTCCAGTACCATCCCGAGGCATCGCCCGGCCCCACCGATGCTCACTATCTCTTTACCGCCTTTACGCGACTCATGGACGGCGAGGAGAACTATCTGGACATCGATACCGCCAAGGACCGCCTTGCCGGCTGGAATTTCGCCGATAGTGGTTCCGCCGTTCTACCGAACGGCGGACCTGTCGACGCTGCGGCTGCATCTGGCACATCATCTTGCCGTTCTGCTTCGGACGCGCGGGCATAAGCCCAGCGCGCCCTTGCATCACGGCAACCTGATGCACCAGCTGCACCCTCGCTGACTTTTCCAAAACATTGAGTCAGCCTCTCTAGGAGGTTTTAAACATGCCTAAACGTACCGACATCAAGCGTATCCTCGTCATTGGTTCGGGCCCCATTGTCATTGGCCAGGCCTGCGAGTTCGATTACTCCGGCGCCCAGGCCTGCAAGGTGCTCAAGGAGGATGGCTTTGAGGTCATCCTGGTCAACTCCAACCCGGCGACCATCATGACCGACCCGGGCTTGGCCGACCGCACCTATGTCGAGCCCATCACCGCCGAATTTATCGAGCGCGTGATCAAGAAGGAGCGCCCGGATGCGCTGCTGCCCACGCTGGGCGGCCAGACCGGTCTGAATGCCGCCGTCGAGCTGGCAAAGGACGGCACACTCGACAAGTACGGCGTCGAGATGATCGGCTGTGACCTTGCCGCCATCGAGCGCGGCGAGGACCGCAAGCTCTTTAACGAGGCCATGGCCGAGATCGGCCTGGAGGTCGCGCGCTCGGGCTATGCCTACAGCGTGGCAGACGCCGAGGCCATCGCCGAGCGCGTGGGCTATCCCTGCGTGCTGCGTCCGAGCTTTACCCTCGGCGGCGCCGGCGGTGGCATCGCGCATACTCACGAGGAGCTCGTCTCCATCGTGAGCCAGGGCCTCGAACTCTCGCCTGCCCACGAGGTGCTGGTCGAGGAGTCCATCGAGGGCTGGAAAGAGTACGAGATGGAGGTCATGCGCGACCACGCCGGCAACGGCATCATCGTGTGCTCCATCGAGAACCTCGACCCCATGGGCGTGCATACCGGCGACTCCATCACCGTGGCACCGGCGCAGACCCTCTCCGATCTTGAGTATCAGCGCATGCGTGTCGCCTCGCTCGCCATTTTGGAGAAGATCGGCGTCGAGACCGGCGGCTCTAACGTGCAGTTTGCCGTGAACCCCCAGACCGGTCGCCTGATCGTCATCGAGATGAACCCGCGCGTGAGTCGTTCGTCCGCGCTGGCTTCCAAGGCCACGGGCTTCCCCATCGCCAAGGCCGCCGCTCGCCTGGCCGTGGGCTATACGCTCGACGAGATCGTCAACGACATCACCAAGGCCACGCCCGCCTGCTTTGAGCCCACGATCGACTACTGCGTGGTCAAGGTGCCGCGCTTTGCCTTTGAGAAATTCAAGGGCACCGACCCCACGCTCACCACGCGCATGAAGGCCGTGGGCGAGATCATGGCGATCGGCCGCACCTTTGAGGAGGCCTTTGGCAAGGCCATGCGCTCGCTGGAGGACGGGCACCAGGGTATTTGCGCCGGTGGCAAGGAGGGCGCCGATAAGCTGAGCGACGATGAACTCGCCCAGGCCGTGGGCACCCCGACTGAGCACCGCATCTTCTTTGTGGTCGAGGCCCTGCGCCGTGGCTGGGATGTTGCGCGCATCCACGCCATCTGCGGTATCGATCCGTGGTATCTCAACCGCATCAACGATATGGTGCAGGTCCAGGAGAGCATCCGCGGCCTGCGCGTGGAGGACATTGACGCCGACGCGATGCGCCTGCTCAAGCAGTATGGCACGAGCGATGCCGAGATTGCCGCGCTGACCGGCTCGGATGAGCGTTTTGTTCGCGCTTACCGTAAGGGTCTGGGCGTGGTTCCCAGCATGAAGACGGTCGACACCTGCGCCGCCGAGTTCTCGAGTGCCACGGAATACCACTATAAGACCTACGAGAACATTTACCGCACGAGCCCGATCGCCAAGAAGTGCGTTGCCCCCGACGAGACCACGCCGGCAAGCAAGCCCAAGGCGATGATTCTGGGTGCCGGTCCCAACCGTATCGGCCAGGGTATTGAGTTCGACTACTGCTGCGTGCATGCGAGCTATGCGCTGGCGGCCCGCGGCTTTGAGACCATCATGGTCAACTGCAACCCAGAGACCGTCTCGACCGACTACGACACGTCAGACCGCCTGTACTTTGAGCCACTCACCTACGAGGACGTCATGGACGTTATCGACGTTGAGCGTCCCGACGGCGTCGTGGTGACGCTCGGCGGCCAGACCCCGCTTAAGCTGGCACGCATGCTCGAGGAGAGCGGCGTGAACATTATGGGCACCAAGCCCGATGCCATCGACTTTGCCGAGGACCGCGAGCGTTTTGCCGCCTTGCTCGACAAACTGGGCATTATGTACCCGCCGGCGGGCCAGGCCACCTCGTTTGAGGAGGCCGAGGCCGTTGCAGCGCACATTGGCTACCCGCTGCTGGTGCGTCCGAGCTATGTGCTGGGCGGTCGCGGCATGATGATCGCCTACGATGCCGAGCATCTGCGCGATTACATGGCCGAGGCTGCGCGCATTAGCCCCGACTACCCGGTGTACCTCGATCGCTTCCTGGAGGGTGCAATCGAGTCCGACGTCGACGCCCTGTGCGACGGCGAGGAGGTCTACATCGGCGGCATCCTGGAGCATATCGAGGAGGCCGGTATCCACTCCGGTGACTCTGCGACCTGCATTCCGCCGTTCAGCTTTAGCGAGAGCCTGCAGGCGAAGCTTCGCGAGACCACGCGCCGCATCGCGATGGCGCTGGGAGTCCGCGGTCTGGTCAACGTGCAGTACGCCGTGTCCAACGGCAAGGTGTACGTCATCGAGGTGAACCCCCGTTCCTCCCGTACCGTGCCTTACATCTCCAAGGTCACCGGTGTGCCCATGGTGGATCTGGCTGTGCGCTGCTGCCTGGGCGAGAAGCTGGCAGATATGGGCTACGGCACCGGCCTGCACCCCAACGCCCCCTATGTGGCCGTTAAGGTGCCTGTGTTCAGCTTTGAAAAGCTGCACGGCGTGGATACCCAGTTCGGCCCTGAGATGAAGTCTACCGGCGAGGTGCTGGGCATTGCCCCCAACTATCATGATGCCCTGCTCAAGGGCCTGATCGGTGCGGGCTATACCTTTAAGACCCCCGGCCCCGCCTCCTGCTGCATCTTCACCGTGAAGGACAGCGACAAGCCCGAGTTTGTGGATATCGCCTGGAAGCTCAAGAGCATGGGCTACAAGCTGTACGGCACCTCCGGCACCTGTGCATGGCTCAACAAGCACATGGTCCCCTGCAACGAGGTGCGCAACATGTCCGGCGAGTCCCCCAACATCGTGGACCTGCTCCAGAGCGGTCTGGTGGACTATGTGTTCTCCACCAGTGCCAAGGGCCGTGACCCCAAGCGTGATTCTGTCCGCCTGCGCCGCAAGGCCGTGGAGCTGAGCATCCCCTGCATCACTGCTGTGGATACCGCCAACGCACTGGTCGATTGCCTGCGCAGTGACCATGACCTGAAGAATATCCCGCTGGTGGATATTGCAACGCTGTATCATAAAAAATAACGCACAAAATGTAACTCGTGCGCAATATTATGCGTTTCGTGCGCAATCTCTCGTAATGAGGGGCTGCATTTGTTATACTCAACAACGCAAAATTTGCCAAAAGACGTTACTTTTGGACGTTCCAGGAGGATATCGATACAATGACTCGTTCCCAGATGATCGAAACCGTGGCACGCAAGACCGGCTTTACCGAAGCACAGGTCGAGACCACGATGGACGCTTTGTTTGACCAGATCGCTGACTGCCTGCGTGCAGACGAGAAGGTGACCATTGCCGGCTTTGGCCGTTTTGAGATGCGTCCCCGCAAGCCCAAGGCTTACACCAACCCCAAAACCAAGGTCTCCAGCCGTCTGGAGTCCACCTCCATCCCTGGCTTCAAGGCCAGCGGCCGTTTCAAGCAGAAGCTGGAAGCAGGCCGTGCCGCCGCTCAGAGCGTGGAAGAGACTGCCTGAGCGCGTACATCCCAGATCCAACCGCAGAGCCGTGCCCCAAAAGGGCGCGGCTCTTTTTGCGTGCTGACAAGCGCCGCGTTTCATGGTATACTGAACAAAACAAGGGTAGAAGGATAAGGAGTATCAAACATGCTTTACAGTGAGTTGCAGTGCAGTGAAGCCATCCACAAGGCCGTGGAGCGGATGGGGTTTGCAGAGATGACGGAAATTCAGGAAAAGACCATCCCTGTGATGCTGGCAGGCCGGGATGTGATCGCCAAGGCCCCCACAGGCACCGGCAAGACCTGTGCCTTCGGCATCCCGGTGGCGGAACATATCGACCCGAAAAAAAAGTACCCGCAGGCTGTGATCATGGCCCCCACCCGGGAGCTTGCCCAGCAGATCGCCGAGGAGCTGACCGAGCTGACCTACTTTATGCCTGAGGTGCAGGTGGCCTGCGTGTACGGCGGTGCCAACATGGAAAAGCAGGCCAGGCGTTTGGCAGAGGGCTGCCAGATCGTGGTGGCCACCCCGGGCCGCCTGATGGACCACTATAAGCACCACAGCATCGATCTGGCCCATGTGACCCAGGTGGTGCTGGACGAGGCCGATGAGATGCTGAACATGGGCTTTTATAAGGATGTGCGGCATATCATTGAGCTGATGAAGGCCCGCAAAAGCCTGTCCATGTTCTCCGCCACCATCAGCCGCGAGGTCATGGACATCGGCTGGCTGTATCAGAACAACGCCGAGGAGATCACCGTTCAGCCCAGGGAGGAGAGCCAGCCCAAGATCACCCAGTATATGCTGGAGACCTCCGGCCGCAACAAGCTGTCCGACCTGGCACAGATCATCATTGGCGAGGGCTACAAGCGGGTCATGGTGTTCTGCGATACCAAGTTCAATACCGCCACCCTGGCCAACCAGCTGGCCCGTCTGGGCTTCTCTGTGGACTGCCTCCACGGCGACCTCTCCCAGAAAGAGCGCAACCAGATCATGCAGAACTTCCGGGACGGCAGGCTGGCTATCCTTGTGGCCACCGATGTGGCTGCCCGCGGCATCGATGTCTCGGATGTGGATGCGGTCATCAACTACGATGTCCCCGGCGACAACGAACATTACACCCACCGGATCGGCCGCACCGGCCGCGCCAAAAAGGAGGGCGTGAGCTATCTGTTCTATGTGCCCGAGGAGAAAAAGCGGGTGCAGGAGCTTCTCCGCCTGACCCGCAACACCGACCTGTGTACCCCGGTCCACTTTGATTTCAACCATGAGCGCATCGTGGTGGAGAAAAAGCAGGACAATGCCGATCGGTTCCAGATCAAGTGCTATTTCTAAAGGAAGAAACTCCCCCGGTCTGCTCCGCAGACAGCCCCCTCAAGGAGGGAGCCTGCCCGTACGGTAAGCCTCCCTCTCTGAGGGAGGTGTCGAGCGAATGCGAGACGAAGGGAGTTCTTTTTTCAAAAAACCATTGACCTTCCCCTTTCTGGAAGGTGTAAGATGGTACCTGTAAGGAGGCTGCAGAGCCAATGAAGATCAACGAGGTGGAAGCCGCCGTGGGCGTGACCAAAAAGAATATCCGCTTTTATGAGGAAGAGGGGCTCATCAGCCCCCGGCGGGAGCCCGGCAACGGCTACCGCAGTTACTCGGAAGCGGATGTCGAGCGTCTGCGGCGCATCAAACTGCTGCGCAAACTGGATGTGCCGCTGGCCGAGATCCGGCAGATGCTGGAGGGAGAGTGTACGCTGGCTGAGGGAATGTCCCGACAGCTGGAGCGCCTGCACACCCGCCGCACCGATCTGGACGAGGCAGTGAACTTCTGCACTCTGCTTCAAAAGGAAACTGTCAGCCTCAATGAACTGGATGTGGAACAGACGCTGGCGCGCCTGACCGCAAAGGAAGAACAGGGAGTGAGTTTTGTGAACATTGAGCAGACAGACCGGAAAGCAGAACGGGTCCGGGGTGCACTGGTGGGAGCCGGATTGTTTACTGCGATCATGCTGCTGTCCATCGGCATCATGGCGTGGGCGTTCTGCGTCGATCCGCAGGATGTGCCGCCGCTGCCGCTGCTGGTGGTGCTGTTTGGCATCCCGGCGGGCTGCATCATCGGCACGCTGAAGGTGCTGGTGGATCGTCTCAAAGAAATCGGAAAGGGAGAAGAAGATGCTTATTGTAACTATTAACGAAGTCCCCGGTAAAAAGATCGAGGCTCTGGGTGTGGTGCGGGGCAGCACCGTGCAGAGCCGCAACCTTGGCCACGACATCATGGCCGGGTTCCGCACCCTTGTGGGCGGCGAAGTCACCGACTACGCTGAGATGCTCACCGAGGCCCGGCAGATCGCCACAGGCCGCATGGCAAAGAATGCGGAGGAACTGGGAGCCGATGCTGTGGTTGGGATGCGTTACGCCTCCGCCAGTGTCATGCAGGGTGCGGCAGAGGTCATTGCTTACGGAACGGCGGTGAAATTTGTATGAGTGCAAAAGAAAAACAGGGCTTTTCCCTTTATTTCCTGATTGCCTTTGGTCTGGCGTGGCTGTGCCAGGTGGGCGGCTGTATGGCCCTGCTCCAGCAGAAGAATGCCGTGCTGTATCAGCTGGCACTGATCGCCACTATGTTTTGCCCGCTGCTGGCTGTGCTGCTGGTGCAAAAAGTGTTTCTGCGCCAGCCTGTCGGTATCGGCTGGAAGGTGCAGGGCAAACGGCGGTTCTGGCTGGCTGCATGGTTTGGTCCGGCAGTGTTCACCCTGCTGGGTGCGGTGCTGTATTTTGCGGTGTTCCCCTCCCGGTTGGACTTTTCCGGCAGCTGGCTGGTAGCCGCCTACGGCGGTGAGATGGATGCCCAGACCCTGCGCAGCGAGCTGGGGGTCTCTACCCTCAGCTATCTGCTGCAAAACGGGCTGTTTGCGGTGATCCTTGCTCCCGCCATCAACATGTTTCCCGCGCTGGGCGAGGAAGTCGGCTGGCGCGGCTACATGATGCCCCGCCTGAAGGAGCGGTTCGGCCTGCTGAATGGTCGTCTGTTAGGCGGCGTTGTGTGGGGTGTCTGGCATTGGCCCCTGATGCTGCTGGTGGGTTACGAGTACGGCACAAACTATCTGGGCGCACCGGTGCTGGGGCTTGTAGTGTGGTGTGTGGTCTGCTTTGCCCTGAACACCCTGCTGGATCTCCTCTACGAGAAAACAGGCTGTATCTGGGTGCCTGCCATTGCGCATGGGGCTTTCAATGCCATTGCGGCGCTGCCGCAGGTACTGATCACCCCGGCAGATGCATATTATAATGTGCTTGGTCCCATGCCCATCGGTTTGATCTCTGTGCTGCCCATGCTTGCTGTGGCAGTAGGATTGACCCTGCATCAGATGAAACAGGAACAGTAAGAAGAAAACGCAGTCCCCGGCGGTCAGATCGACTGCCGGGGATTTTCTGCGCTTATAATATAAATAAGGAAAGCAGGCAGAAAAATGTCGCAAAAACCTGCCCGGAAGCACTCATTTTGCGAAATATAGAAAAAACTCAAAAAAGATGCAAAAAAGTGTTGACAGAAGGCTGGGGATGTGGTATTATACTTGAGCGCCAAGGGCC